>DAITPE010000026.1:0-18425 GCA_036833775.1 Pyrinomonadaceae bacterium
CTTTGATGCCTTTATACGGCAATTTTCGTCCGCAGGAATTTATGCCGAAAGCCAAACAAGCCGCGCTCAAAGCACTCGAATTGGACGCGAATTTGTCCGAAGCACACGCTTCGCTCGGACGCATTTTGAACAGTTACGATTACGATTGGAAAGGCGCGGAACGCGAATTCAAACAAGCAATTAAGCTAAAGCCGAATTATCCGACCGTTTATCAATGGTATGCCGAATTTTTGGCGTTTAGCGGACGCACGGACGAAGCACTTGCCGCGATCTCGACCGCTTTGGAATTAGACCCGTTTTCATTGGTTATTAATCGGATGAAAGGCAATATTCTTATCTTTGCCGATCGCCCCGATGAAGCAATCGCGCAGCTCAATAAAACTATCGAATTATATCCTGAAAACGCGCTGATATATTTTAATCTCGGCGATGCATTTGTCGCCAAAAAAATGTATGCGGAAGCCGTTGAACAATATCTCATCGCATTAAAAGCAGACGGCGAAACGCCCGCTCAATTGGAAAAATTGAGAACGGCTTATAAAAATAAAGGTTGGGAAGGCTTTTGGCAGACACATCTCGAAATTCTTCTTGCAGAACGAAATTCTGTTTTGGAAAACGATAAAAACGCGTATTACAAAAACGAAGGACTGGCTTTATCGTATGCGGCAAACCGAAACAAAGAAAAAGCGCTCGAGTTTTTGGAAAGAGCGTTTGAAGAACGCGAATCTGAAATGATCACGATAAAAATGACCGCATTTTACGATTTTCTGGCGGAAGAACCGCGCTTTCAAGAATTGATCAAAAAAATCGGCTTGCCGGAATAATCGATAAAAAAATGGAAACTCCTAAAAAACTTGATGAATCATTCGTTGAAGTGTGGAATGAGCCTGAAAGATTGCCTGAAATGCTTGAATGGCTTAAAGTCGAACGAAATGAAGCGATTTTGTCGCAATACGCTTTGATAATTTTGAAAAAGCATCTCGAGCGTGAAAACTTAACGCTGAAAACGGTAAAAACTGCGCCGTTGTTTTGGAGCGTTTTCAGCGTCGAACTTTACGCCAACATCAAAGAGTTGGTTGAAGAAAATTCTCACAAAGTAATGTTAAATGAACTGTTTGCAGAACTTGTCGCTTTCTGTGAAGCGGCGTTTCTGCAATATTTTGCTTATCATTTGAAAGTTATCTTGGAATTTTATTTGGACAAATTTGAGGAAAATTCAAAGATCGAAAAATATTTGCCGCAAAAAGCCGTCGAGAATTTGCACAAAATCCGCAACCAGATGCGATTGGATTACGAAGCAAATTTGGAAAGGCAAATCGAAATGGGTTATTGAGAAAAGTTTGCATTTTTTTGAAAAATTATGACAAATGCCGAAATGATCGAACACGCCGACGGGCGCGTTGAATTGAAGGAAGAAGTTTTGCGCGAGATCGAGGTTTCGCCGCTTTATAACGAAGACCTTGCGCCCGTGCCGATCGCCAAACGCGATTGGACAACGTATAACTACGCCGCGCTCTGGATTTCGATGGCGCATTGTATTCCGACGTATATGATGGCTTCGGGGTTGATTTCGGCGGGAATGAATTGGTGGCAGGCGTTAATTACGATTCTGCTCGGAAACACGATCGTTTTGATTCCGATTCTTTTAAATTCGCATCCCGGCACGAAATATGGGATTCCTTTTCCGGTTTTTGCGCGTGCGGCTTACGGAAACACGGGATCGAATCTTCCCGCGCTGATGCGTGCGATCGTCGCGTGCGGCTGGTTCGGGATTCAGGCGTGGATCGGCGGACAAGCGATTCAAACTTTCTTTTCGTCGATCATTCCGAATTGGAACATTCTTTTAGGCGACAAGATCGGCGGACATACTCCGACCGAATGGATTTCTTTTCTGATTTTCTGGGCGATGAACATTGCCATTATTTACAAAGGAATGGATTTGCTCAGATTCGTCGAAAATTGGGCTGCGCCGTATGTTTTGGTGATGACCGCCGTTTTGCTCGGCTGGATTTTATACGAAGCGGGCGGAATCGGTTTTCTGCTTCACGAACCGGGAAAATTTCAAAACTTCGGCGAATTTTTCAAAATATTTATTCCGTCTTTGACCGCAATGATCGGTTTTTGGGCGACTTTGAGTTTGAATATGCCCGATTTTACGCGCTTCGGAAAAAGTCAGCGCGAACAAACGATCGGTCAAACCGTCGCTTTGCCGACGACGATGGTCGTTTTTGCGGCGATGGGAATTTTGATAACTTCGGCGGCGGTCGTCGTTTTTCCTGCGATGAAGCCGGAGGACGCTTGGGACCCTGTAAAACTCGTCGGACAATTTTCGCAACCCGTAATTGTTGCGATTTCGATGTTTACGATCGTCATAGCAACACTTTCGGTCAATATCGCGGCAAACGTCGTTTCGCCCGCGAACGATTTTGCCAATGCTTTTCCGAAGTGGATTTCGTTCAGAACGGGCGGTTTAATCACGGGGATCATCGGAATTTTGATGCAGCCGTGGAAGCTTCTTGCCGATCCTTCGGGTTATATTTTCAGTTGGCTTTTAGGCTATTCGGGCGGTTTGGGTTCGATCGCGGGCGTTTTGATCGCTGATTACTGGATTGTCAGAAACAAGAGTTTGAATTTAGGCGACCTTTATCGCACGAAAGGCGAATATGCAGGCTGGAATTGGCGAGCGGTCGCCGCCACGCTTTTGGGTTGTTTATTTGCTTGGATTGGTTTAATCTTTGAACCTCTGAAAATTCTTTACGATTACGCTTGGTTCATCGGTTTCGGCGTTTCTTTTCTGACGCATTGGATTTTGATGAAAATTGTTCCGCCATCGAGAATTAATGAATAATACAAAATCGGCAACGGAGAAACACGGTTATTTTCGCGTTAAGGTTTATCGCGGAACTTGTTTCGGTTCGCCCGCTTTAACTGTTGAGATAAAATTTGAAATAAGCGGAAAAACTTCTTGCGAATTTACCGAAGGTTTTGAGAAAAAAAACGCTTTGATTGAGCGCACGGAAGCCGAAATATTTCTAAAGCAGATTTTCGAAATCATTGAAAAAGAAGAAGTTTTAACGGATTTGCAATCCGCTAACGTGCGTCATCACGCCGAACTTGAATGGGCGGATTTGCCATTTGTCAAAACCGAAAATACGGGCAAATTTGAAGCATTTTCAAACGAATGGTTTATTGAACAAATTGAAGAATTCATTGAATATGAAGCCGAAACGCTGGAGAAACGCGAACGATTTCAAAAGATTTTAGACAAAAAACCGCATCGCCGCGCGCTTGAAATTTATAAGGCGGTGAATGATTTTCGGCGAAAATATCTTAAGTAATCGACATCTGCGGTGAAACGAAAATTTTATGGAGAATGAAAATAAACAATCCATCGAAATTGGGCAAGAATTGCCGTCGCTCGATGAATGGCTGAAAGCGGAAAGAAGCGAAAAAGAGAAGGCAGAATATGCTTTTCTGATTCTAAAAAAACACTTTGCGCTCAATGGTTTGAAAGTCAAAGAACGCGAAACGCCGTTTAGCTGGAACAGTTTCGGTTGGGATTTGTATTTGAATATCGACAGACTCGTAAGCGAAAGATCGTACGAAACGATGCTGAAAAATCTTCTCGCCGAAATCGTAGATTTTTGCGAAGCGGCAACGGGTGAATATTTTGCTTATACGCTCAAAGTTTTATTTGAAAAATTTATCAATCAAGACCTGCCGCGACGTAATTTTAAGCCGCTTTTGCCGCAAAAAGCACTCGTCGTATTTGACGAAATTAACCGAATGCTCGACGACGAGCACGAACGATATATTGAAATTTTGAATCAGCAAGGTTATTAAAACTAATTTTTATGAAAAGTTGGTTTTATAAAATTTTCGGTGTCGGAAAAATTCGCGAAACTTTGTTAAACGAGTTGAAAAGCGAAGGAATCGTCGCGTCGGACGAAGGTTTGAAATCAACGCTGACTTACAAAAATTTTCGTGCGCCCGGAAGATATTCAAATTGGAAACGCCGTTGGTTTGCAGGCGCGATCATTTTGACGAATAAGCGTTTGATTTTACAGCAATTTTCGCAACCGGTAATTAATATTTTATTGACGGACGAGCGTTTTGAGAAAATAAAAATTTCGCTCGAAACCGAAGACACTTTGCTTTTCGAGTTTGAGCCGCAGCTATTTCTTGAAAATTCTTCCGGCGAGATCGAATGGCGCACACGCACACCGAAAGCGAAAAATATTCACGATCGGCTGAAAATGTCGCAATAGAGAATGAGTGATGTTTTTGAATACGAAGAATTCGGCGAAATTAATCGCGCCGTGCCGCTCGAAGCGTTTTACGAAGCGATGTTTCCGTTTCTCACAGATTACGGCGTGACGGCGCGGTTTCCGGCAGATAAACCTTCGCTTGCCGAAAGTATTTACGGGATCGAACACGACGTGTTTATCGGCGACGCGCCAAACGCCGTGCGTTATATAAAATGGCAGGAAAGCCCGTATGCAAACGGCGCGTTTGAATTGACGCTCGAAGCTGAAACGCTCGTTCATCGAGAAAACGGCGAAAAATTGGCGTTCAAGATTTTTATCAGCGATTATGTTTCGGGATTGAAGCACGAAAGCGGAAATTTCAGCTTGATCTTGAAATTTCGCGGCGCACAAAGCGAAGTCGAAATGTTGCTGAAATCAATCGCGCCCGTTCTTGAGAAATATAATTTTCGGTCGCAGAAATTGGAAATCAATGAGTCAGCCGCAGATGAACGCGGATGAGCGCGGATTTTTTATAATTTTGAAGATTAGAATCACATCGAAGAGTTTTCTATCGTTACTTATTTATTGATTTGATCTGCGAAATCCGCGTTTATCTGCGGCTAAGTTAAAAACTATTTTTCGCACAGGCTCTTAATAATTTTAGAATCCAAAATATATGACAAACAATGTGAATTTTGACGAACTGGCGGCGAAATCTTTTGCGCCGAATGCGAATGAAAATGATTTTGAAAATCTTTTCGCCGCCGTTTTTTTACTTGACGAATGGTATTTTATCGCCGACGAAGCGTTTCAATACAAGATGCCTTACTGTGCGGTTTTTCCCGATTATTTCGGTGAAGAAATCGCTTTGACGGTTTTCACCGAGGCTGAACGGGCGCGAAAATATATTGCCGAAAAAGGAATAAAATACGGCGCATCTGCTGAAAATCCGAACGCGCCGAATACGCCCGAAGATTTGATTTTACGCATTTCGACGGCGGGGATTTTGGATTTTTTCGATCAGCTCGCACCTTTTAAAGTTACCAAGATTTTCTTTAACCCGAACAAAGATTCGCACGGTTTTCATCACGATCTGAAAATTATGCGACCGATTTACGATCATTTGAAAAATAAAGGTTTGCTGGAAAAAACGTCTGCCGAAAACAATTCAAGCAGTTTAGACAAACTGATCGAGGAAAACGCCGACGTGATCGCAGATTTCGAACGCGAAAATGAAATGTTCACTTCTATTATCGCAGGTTCGGCGGCGGCGATGGAAGATGCTTCCGAAGAAGACAAAACGCAAGTCGTGACGAACACGGCAGAAATGTTTGAAAGCGTTCGCGTTCAGCAAAATATGTCGCCGAAGCTGTTTCGGGCATACATCGAAACTTGTCTCGACAAGCGAAAATTTCTGATGCCGACACTAGCGTTTGCATATTTTCAGCAGACGGAAAGCGGGATTAAAAAACTCGAACAGGACAAAGAACTTGCAGACGATCTGGCAAGATTTCTCATTAAAAAAGCCGTTCCGAACGCCGATCTTTTAATGGACGAGCCGACGCAAAAAACTGTCGAAACAATTGATGAAAAACCTGCCGAAAACCAATTTGATTTCGATGCTTTGGCGGAAAAAGCGATGGCGACGAATGCGATGGAAGATTTGAACGCGTTGTTCGGTGCGGCGTTTGCGCTCGAAAAATGGAATTTTATCGCGCGTGGCGAGCTGCCGAATGTTTATCCGTATGTCGCGTCAAATCCGGCTGCCGCCGACAATCAACCGATGGTTCGCGCTTTTACGGACGCTGACCGGCTGATGCGTTTTGCTCGTGAAAATAATCTGACCGAAGCGGACGGTTCGGCAAAAATACTGACGATGCCGACTGAAACGATCATTCCGTATCTCGAAGGTTTTATCGAACAAGGCGCGTTCGGCGTGTGGTTTAATTCCGATTCTGAAAGTAAGGATTTTTTCATTCCAATCAAACAGTTACAGCCGATCAAAGATCATCTTGCAAAGCTGAATCAGCCTGTTGCAAAAGCCGCTGAAAGCGGATTTACCGCGTTGATCCTGACGATTTCAGACGGGCTGAGTTTGCCGTCGGGATTTGTCAAAAAAAGCGATTACAACTGCAATTTTTTCTGCTGGATTCCGCGCGAATGGACGGAGGATTTGCAGTTGAAAGCGGAATATCTCGAAAAACTTTACGAACAGTTTTACGGCGCAGGTTGGCGCGCGGGCAACTCGGACGGATCGCGCTACGTCGTTCTCGAAGCGAATTCTTCCGTGATTTCTCCCGAAAGATTGCAGGGAACGGATTGGAGCGTTGTCCAAAACAATGAACTCAATAAATATTGGTTTTACATCGGCGAAAGCGGCGGCGCGTTCAAAAAAGTTTCGGTTGATGAATTTAAGGCAAATTTGGACGCGTATTTTCAAAGTCAAAAACAAGCTGAAGCGCGAAGCAAACAAGATAATTCAGCAAATTTCGGCGTTTCGGAAACTGCGGACGGTGATTTCGATTTGAATTTGAACGTCAATCAAGTCGGCACGGTCAGTTTTGAAACTTCGATCGCGCCGTTTTACGAAGCAATTGTTCCGCTTCTGCAAGATTTTCAGGGAACGGGCGAATATTTGACTTTGCTCAGATTTGAGGACAGCGGAAAAAGTCAGCAAGTCGAAAACATCGCGGAAAACGCGCACGGCGCGTATTTACAGATTCGCCGTTTTCTTTATGTAAACCCGAAAAATAATGTGCGAATCGGCGTTAATTCGATTCACAGCAATCATTTGCGGCACGTTCAAACGCAAAGCGAACTAAAAATCAGTTTTGAACTTTGCAAAAATCTCGACAATCAAACAGGCGTTTTTTATCACGCTTTTCAAGGACCGAAAAGCGAAATTTTAAGGTTATCAGCGGCGATTCAGCCGATTCTCGAAAGCGTTAATTATCAAGTGGTTCAATAAAATCTATGCAATCTCCGGCGATTTTGAAAGAGTTGAATAATCCCGATTCGCCGCTTCACATCGGCGGAATCGGAAATTTTATGCAGCCTTTATGCGAAAGATTTTCGGAAAATGAGATGGATATTCTCGGCTGGATTTCGAGTCGCGGTTGGAAGCCGAACGAAAAATTTTGCGCCGATTGTGCCGAATTTTACGAAAAAGGTTTGGCTTGGAAATTTCCTTCGGGGCGTGGATTAATAGCCGAATAAAAGGAAAATATTAAAATGAACGGCAAACAATATGTTTTCAAATTTGAATGTTCGCAAAAATGGGAAGATTTGACGGCGACGGACGACGAAAAAGTTCGTTATTGCGGACAGTGCGGCAACAACGTATTTTCGGTGAAGAAAAATGAAGAATTAAACTCCAACGCCGAAAAAGGAAACTGCATTTATTTTCCGCCGATGCGAACTGCCGGAATTCCGTTTATGCCGGACGAAGCCGATAAATTATGAAAAACCTGAAAGCAAATCGCGCCGAGCGTCCCGACAAAGCATTATTCAATGCGATGATGGGCGTGTTTTTTCTGCTTTTCGCGTTCGCGCCGGCATATTGGGCTTTTTACAATTTCGGCGAATATCGAAGTACGACGGATTTTATTGAAGAATTATCAAAGAAAAACGATCAAACGAAAAACCCCGAAGTCGGACAGGAATACGGCGAACGAAAGACGGTTTTTGAATCGCGCGCAAAACGCTATCGTCTTGAAATGCTTTTGAGCGGCGCAGGCGCATTTATACTTTTCGGAATTTCCGCGTTGCTTTTTATAAAAGCCTTGAAATCGCGCGGGAAAAAGAACATTTACGAAGAAATCGACGCGAGTTTTATTCCTCCGCCAAACACGAAGATCGAAGTTAAATACACAAATTTTCAAAGCGTTTTGCTCGGAGGTTTGATCGCGTTTTTCTCTTTAATGTCCGCACTTATTTTTTATCAAACGCTCAAAAGTCCTTTTTCGACGCAACGCGAAATTATCGTTAAAGCCGCGTTTTCTCTTTTCCTTTTCGCAATCGTTTTATTTATCGTTTTTCTGCAAATCCGCGCTAAAAGAAATTCCGTCAAAACGATTGATTCGACAGGCGTAACAAGCGGCGGCGGACGGCATTTTCCGTGGAATCGGTTTTGCGGTGTCATCACCCAAACTGCTTTGAATCGTTTTATGAAAAGATATATCTGGCGCGAAGAACTCGCATTTTCAGGCGGCGAAACGGTTTGGATTATTCCCCAACGGATAAAAAATTACGGTGAAGTTTCGGCTTTTATTTCGCAACTGCCGAAAGCCGTTTTGAAAAATTCAAATTAATCGTCAAATCAGAATTTACTAAAAAATTACGACCATTGCGCCTTCGTTTATTTTGTCGAAAACATTTTTAATATCGTAAATGTGCATCACGACACAACCCCACGAAAGATGACGAGGTCCTTCGTTTTCCCATTCGCGAATCCAGCCGTGAAAGCCGATTCCGCTTCCGAGTTTCGTGTTTTGCGGAGTCGGTTTACGTTCGTTCCAATTCGCTGTAATCGTTTGGGCTTGTGTTTGATCGATCAATTTGTCATTTAATCCGCGAACGGCGTCGTATTTGTTGGGATAATTGACCTTTATCCAATGTCCGCCGTAATATGCACCGTATTCGCCGTCAAATTTTCCGCGATGTTTTTCGATGACGAAATACATTCCAATCGGAGTTTTATTGTCGCCTTCGATCTGTTTTGCGCCTTTGCTTTGACCGAAACTGACATCGTATTCGCCGGATTTTTCGCCGTTTTTGTAAAGCCGCATTTTGTAGCTTTTCTGGTCAACGAGAACGAGTGTTTTTTCCTTTTGCGGAACGAATAATTTGCGGTGCGAATTGATAAAATCGGTCGGCGCGGCGTAATTTTCGCGCACCCAATTTACATCTTTTCCGTCGGACGAAGCCCAATATGTCGGCGGCAAACTTTCGTTCCAGCGAAGCTCTAGATGCAGATGCGCCAAAAAAGTTTTGTCGGGGTCTTGACCGATCGTGGCGATAATCTGCCGACGTTTTATCTTTTCGCCTTTTTTTACCTTTATTTCGTTCAAATGCGCGTAAAGCGAACGGATTTTTTTGCGTTGATTGTTTTCGTAAAAAATATGTTCGAGAATGACGACGTTTCCCCAAAGTTTTCCGCAATGATCGGCAAAGGCGACGCGACCGTTTGCAACGGCGTAAACATTTTGTCCGAGATCGGTATTTCCGCCGCCTGCGCCGTTCCAATCTTCGCCCGGATGAATTCCGAGTTCATATTTTTCGGCAAAATTTGTCGCGATCGACCAACCCGTATAACTTTTTCCGGTCGCTTTGTCGGTATAACTTCCTTTTGCGTCAGCGTCGCCGATCGGAAAATCGAAACCGTCAGCAGGCTCGAAATCGGCTTGTAAAAATCGATCGAAAATGTTTTCTTCAGTTTGATTTGAGTCGGCAGAATCGGCAGAATTTGCAAATTCATTCAAATTCTTTGCGCAAGCGGTTGATAAAATTGCAAAGGTGACTATTATTATAAAAACCAAAAGCATCTGGATTTTTTTACAGAGTGAAGCCATAAACTAATCTTACAAAACATTTCAGAGATAGAAAATAGTTTTTTTTAGTCTCAAAAAATCTTGCATTTACGGAAAAATAAAAGCAAATTATTGAAAGGTATGAAATACGAAATAGTTAAGAATTATTACAACGGCGAATTTGTCGAAAGCAGTTCGGCGGAAAGTTTGAATGTCGTTTCGCCGATCGACGGAAATTTACTTTCAAAAGTTCCGATGTCGTCGGTCGAAGAATTAAATATAGCAGTCGAATCGGCGAAATCTGCGTTTCCGAAATGGTCAAACACGCCGATCAAAGAACGTGTTCAGGTATTTTTCAAATATCGTTATTTGCTCGAAAAGAATTTTGACGAATTGACTGCGCTCGTTTCCGAGGAAAACGGTAAAACGTGGGATGAAGCAAAAGCGGAAGTCGAGAAATCTATTGAACTTACGGAATTTGCGTGTTCGATGCCGCAGCTTGTTTCGGGCGAGATTTTGGAAGTTTCCAAAGGTGTCGAATGCCGCACCGAACATTTTCCTTTGGGCGTTGTCGCTTCGATCGTGCCGTTTAATTTTCCGTTGATGGTGCCGAATTGGACGATGCCGAACGCGCTCGTTCTTGGCAACACGATGATTATGAAACCTTCTGAATTAGTGCCGCTGTCGTGTTTGCGAATGGCAGAATTATTGAAAGAAGCAGGTTTGCCCGACGGCGTTTTTAATATTATCAACGGCGGAAAAGAGATCGTCGAAGCGATTTGCGCACACAATGATATTGAAGCCGTCAGTTTTGTCGGTTCGACCAAAGTTGCGAAATTGGTTTATCAGCAAGCGACGCACAATTTGAAACGCTGTATCGCGCTCGGCGGCGCGAAAAATCATCTGTTCGTTTTGCCTGACGCAAACCCGCAAATGACGGCGACGAACGTCACGGCTTCGATGTCGGGCTGTGCCGGACAGCGCTGTATGGCGGCTTCGGCGATGCTCGCGGTCGGAAATGTGGATACGATTATTGACCAAATTTGCACCGAAGCACAGAAAGTTGTCGCAGGTAAAAACTTGGGCGCGGTGATTTCAAAAGCGGCAAAGGAACGAATCGAAAATTACATCACGGAAGCCGAAAGCGCAGGCGCGAAAATTCTCGTTGACGGCAGAAACGCGGTTGTCGAAGGCAAGGAAAATGGAACTTACGTGGGCGCGACCGTGATCGATTACGTTACGCCCGAAATGTCCGTCGCAACCGAAGAAATTTTCGGTCCCGTGATTTCGATTATGCGGACGGAAAACTTGGAAGAAGCCCTAAAGATCGAAAACGCCAATCCTTACGGCAATGCGGCTTCGGTTTTCACGCAATCGGGCGGCGCAGCGCGTTACGTGATGGAACACGCTTCGGCGGGAATGATCGGCGTAAACATCGGCGTTCCCGTTCCGCGCGAACCGTTTTCATTCGGCGGCTGGAACGATTCACGCTTCGGCGCGAACGACATCACAGGCAAATCATCGATCGAATTTTGGACGAAACTAAAGAAAACGACGACCAAATGGAACGCGGAAGCCGGAATAAATTGGATGAGTTGAAGTGCAGAAAATGTTTAGAAGAATGAAAAATAAAAATCTGGTGCCGCTTTTGATCTTTTTGATTATTTTTCATTCTTTGCCTGTTTTTGGTCAAAACGATTTTTTAAAGGCGCAGATTTCCGATGCTGATAAATTGAAGGTTTTCAATAATTTGTGGGAAATAGTGAATCGTTTGTATTTTGATTCGACTTTTAACGGCAACGATTGGAGAAAATTGCGCGACATTTATCAGCCGCAAACTTTAAAGGCTAAAAATAAGATCGAACTTAAACAAATTCTCAATAAAATGGTTGGTGAATTGAATACTTCGCATTTAGAAGTTTCGTTTGAAATCAGCTTAAGCGGCAAAACATTAAAGCGGATTTTGGGAGAAAATATTGATTACAAGCAAAATACGATTCCGTTCGGATATGGTTTTGAAACCGCAAAATTTGACGATCAAACAGTAGTTAAGAAAGTTGAGAAAAACTCGCCTGCCGATCAAAAAGGTGTTAAAGTCGGTTGGATTCAAAAGACTTGCGAATTTATTCCGGTTACGAAAGAAATCGCCGATTCGATCACTTACGGTGAAACGGCAAACTGCGTTTTTGTGACCGAAACCGAAGATAATAAAGTAATTTCGATAAATCAAAATTTATATTTAGTGCCGATTTCAAAGACCTATCGGGAAAGTAAAATTATCGACGGAAGTATTTTATATCTTAAATTTACGGAATTTGATAAAGGTTTGGGAAGTTGGGTCGAGCGGCAAATTTCGGCTAACTCGAATGCGAAAACGGTTATAATCGATCTGCGCGATAATTTCGGCGGCTTAACGGATGAACTGAGAAAATCCTTGTCGGTTTTTTTTCCTCCGAAAACCGCTGTCGGCGAATTTATCGAACGTGATCTGGACGAAAAAAAACTGATTGTCGGTTCTGAAAATTATTATAAAGGAAATGTAATCGTTTTAATAAACGGCGGCAGCTACAGTTCGGCGGAGATTTTTGCGGCGGCTGTTCAAGATTTGGGGCGAGGCAAAATTGCCGGTCAGGTTTCGGGCGGACAAGTTTTGAATAGTTTAGATAAAAGCCTGTCAAACGGATATAAACTGCAAATTGCTTTACGAGATTATAAAACGATCAAAGGCGTGCGGCTTGAAAAGAAAGGCGTTACGCCTGATCGTATAATTCCTTTTTCGATTAAGGATTTTCGCAATCGCAATGATGTTGTTTTGGCAAAAGTTTTGGAAGATTTGAAATATTAAAATATTTATTGAAAACGTAAGTTACAGAATTATGAAAACGAAAATTAAAATTATTGCAGTTTTTACATTCGCAGTTTTCGCCTGTGTTTTTCTGGCGGAAAAGGGAAAAACGCAGACGAAACAGACGGTTGAGACTGCCGGACAGAAGTTTAAAAATATTAAAGTTTTGAACGATATGCCTGCCGATCAGCTTGGAAAAGTGATGAATATTATGGCGGCTTCGCTGAATGTTAAATGCGATTTTTGTCACGTCGGCGAAGATTTTGCGAAGGACGGCAAGGAAGAAAAAGAAACGGCGCGCGAAATGATCAAGATGAATTTCGACCTGAACAAAAATTATTTCAACGGTCGTCCCGAAATTTCGTGCAACACTTGTCATCAAGGTCACGCGCATCCGCAATCGGGAATAAATCTTTACCAAACCGGGCTTTCCGGTCACGATGAACGCCCGAAACAGCCCGACACGAAGCCGACGATCGACGCGATTCTGGCGAAATATGAAACTGCGATCGGCGGAAAAGCGAATGTTGAAAAAGTGACTTCGCGCGAAATCAAAGCGCAACGCGTCGAACCCGACGGAAAAACGACGGAAGACGAAATCATTTTGCAAAAAGGCGCGAAATTTTCGGCTCAGACGACTTACGTTTCAAAGGAAAAGGGCAATTATGTCGTGAAAGAAATTTTTGACGGCACGACCGCGCAAAAATTCGGCAACGGCGAAGCGATCCAATTAAAAATGGACGAACTCGAACAGATCAAGCGCGAAGGACAGCTTTTCGGAAATACGAATCTGAAAGCGGTTTACACGAAAATGGATTTTCGGTTCGTTGATAAAATCGATGAAAAGGAAGTTTACGTCGTGACCGCTTCGACCGCCGACAATGTGCGCGAAAGATTGTATTTCGACGTTCAAAGCGGCTTGCTAGTTCGTCGAATCGCCGCGACACCGACGGTTTTAGGCGCGTTCAATTATCAGGTCGATTACACCGATTACAAAGATTTCGGCGGCGTGAAATTGCCGACAACCGTCAAATACGCCGTTCCGGGAATTCGCTGGACGCGCAAGGTTTTGGACGTGAAAAATAATGCTGTGATTGATGATGCGAAATTTGTAAAATAACAAGTTAGCCACTAATTACACGAATAACACGAATTGTTTTTTTTGAATTTATTTGTGTTATTCGTGACATTCGTGGCAAAAAAAGAGAGAAAAACTATGTCGAGAATAATTAAATGCGGATTGATTCAGGCGCACAACGTCGGTGATGTAAATGCGCCGATCGAGGAAATTAAAAAGGCGAACATCGATCATCAGATAAAAATGGTCGAAGATGCGGCGCGGCAAGGCGTTCAGATGCTTTGTTTTCAAGAGATTTTTACGACGCCGTATTTTTGCGCCGAACAGCAAACTCGCTGGTATGAAGCGGTCGAAAAAGTTCCCGACGGTCCGACCGTGCAGATGATGCAGTCTGTCGCAAAAGAAAATGGAATGGTTTTGATCGTACCGATTTACGAAGAAGAAATTTCGGGAATTTATTACAACACCGCCGCCGTAATCGACGCCGACGGAAAATATCTCGGAAAATATCGCAAAACGCATATTCCGCACGTCGCGCCCGGTTTCTGGGAAAAATTCTATTTTCGTCCGGGAAACTTGGGTTATCCGTGTTTCGACACGGCGTTTGCGCGAATCGGCGTTTATATTTGCTACGACCGTCATTTTCCCGAAGGTGCACGATGTTTGGGCTTGAACGGCGCGGAAATCATTTTTAATCCGTCGGCGACTGTCGCCGGATTGTCGGAATATCTTTGGAAATTAGAACAACCGGCTCACGCCGTTGCCAACGGTTATTTCGTCGGCGCGATCAACCGTGTCGGAACGGAAGCCCCTTGGAACATCGGCGAATTTTACGGTCAAAGCTATTTCTGTGATCCGCGCGGACAAATGATCGCCGTCGGAACGCGCGATCAAGACGAACTCATCGTCGCTGATTTGGATATGGACAAAATAAAAGAAGTCCGCAACACTTGGCAATTCTTCCGTGATCGCCGTCCTGATGCTTACGGCGCAATTGTCGCAGATTAAGAAAATTTGCACCACAGAGGTACAGAGAGCGCAGAGTTTATTAAGATAAATTTAAATTCTCTGCGTACTCTGTGTCTCTATGGTGAATAAAAAAATATGGCTGAAATTGAACTCGAACAAATCGAACAAAATTTTGCGGAAATTCATCCGTTGATGTCGCAATCGGAAGCGGTTTTTGAGGCGAATCGGTGTCTTTATTGCTTTGACGCGCCGTGTGCGCGGGCTTGTCCGACGCATATCGATGTGCCGTCGTTTATCAAAAAGATCGCGTCGGGAAATCTGCTCGGTTCGGCGCGTGTGATTTTTGATGCAAATCCGATCGGCGCAAGCTGTGCGCGGGTTTGTCCCGTTGATGTTTTGTGCGAAGGCGCGTGTGTGGAAAAAACTCTGATGGCAAAGCCGATCGAAATCGGACGTTTGCAAAGATACGCGACGGATTTTGCGGTTGAAAATAATAAACAAATCTTTCAAAAGGGCGAAGCAAACGGAAAATCGGTCGGCGTGATCGGTTCAGGACCTGCGGGACTTTCGTGCGCGACATATTTGGCGCGTTTGGGTTACGATGTGACGATTTACGAACGCAAACCGCTCGCTGGTGGACTCGACACATACGGCATGGCGGAATATAAAATGCCGCAGAAAACTTCGCTCGACGAAGTAAAATTAGTTGAGAATCTCGGCGTAAAATTTCGTTTGAACTGCGAAATTGCCGTCATTCCGCAACCGCCTGCTTTGGCTGAAATGCTCGGCGAAAGCGCGGCAAAACTCGAAGCTTTTCCCGCCACAGAAGAAAACGACAACGATCTTTTGAAAAAACACGACGCGGTTTTTCTTGCGGTCGGGCTTGGCGAAATGAATAAATTGAATCTCGAAGGCGAAAATCTCGAAGGCGTTTATGACGCGCTTGCGTTTATCGAAAAAATCAAAACGCGCGATTGGAAATCGGTTCCGCTCGGCAAAACGGTTGCCGTGATCGGTGCGGGAAACACGGCGATCGATGCCGTGACACAGGCGAAAAGATTAGGCGCAGAACGCGTGATGCTCATTTATCGCCGAACTGAAAAAGATGCGCCTGCTTATGATTACGAGATCGAATTAGCGAAAAAAGACAGCATCGAATTAGTCTGGCAAACCGCGCCGCTCGAAATCGTCGGAAACGGCAAAGTTTCGGGTTTGAAATGCAAAAAATCGGACGGAAGCGAAGTCGAAATCGCTTGCGATATGGTCATCAAAGCGATCGGGCAAACGAAACAAACGGCGTTTTTTCAATCTGTCGGCATCGATACGGATGAAAAAGGTCGCGTCGTTGTCAATGAATTCAAACAAACATCAAATCCGAAAATCTTCGCGGGCGGTGATTGCGTCAACGGCGGCGCGGAAGCGGTTGATGCTTCGCAAGCCGGAAAGCTCGCCGCGCAGGGAATTCATCTTTCGTTGACAGGCGAAACGGTGAAATTTGCAGGTTCAAAATAATTGAAAACTGAAAATAATATAAAAGTCTGACAATATTTGTTTTGTCAGACTTTTTTGCTGATTTGCTCAATCGCTTTTTCGGTCAGTTCGTCGAAATGTTTTTCGAGATTTTCGTTTACGCCGCGCAAACCTGCGACGACTTTTTTGCCCCATTCGACATATTGCAAACGTCTTTCGTCGTCCCAAAAATCGGGCGGATTTTCCATCACGTCGCGGATATTCGAGATTTTATCGCACAATTTTATCAGCTTTGCGCCGTCTGAAAGATGCGGCGCGTGTTCGATTTGTTTTTGCTTGCGTTCTGCTTTCGGCAAAGATTTGTCGTCCGTTACTTCCAAAACGTAGCCGCAAACCGTTTCGCCGAAAAGTTCGGTGATTTCTTCTTTGGTCGTTTCCGTATCTTCAACCGTATCGTGCAGAATCGCGCCGATCAAAACGTCGTAATCTTCGATCTTTCCGACGTTTGCGATCAAATTCGCAACTTCCAAAGGATGATTGATATACGGCGAAGCGTCGTTTCCTTTGCGTTTCTGGTCACGATGTTTCCGCGCCGAAAAATATGCGGCTTCGATAAATTTTGACATTGTATTCATACGAAAATTTTACCACAGAGACACGGAGACACAGAGAAAGCGAAAGATAATTTGCCTGCGAAAGAAACGAAATAAGCGAAAAATAAACAGATATTTTTTTTCGTTCTTTTCGTTTCTTTCGCAGGCAAATAATTTTCTTGAATTTGCAGTGAAAATTACTTCACAACTTGAATCGCCAAGGTTTGCTGTCCTGAAATGATGAAATCGGCGGGCGCGATCTCTTGTTCGAGAACGACTGTTTGGACGGTCGGTTTGATTCCTCCGGCTTGTCGGTCATTGTTCAAGGTTGCGAGCATCGACGGCGGCAGATTCGGCATTTCGTTTGCGCCGATGACTGCGCCGTTGGTCGTGCGCGTCAGTTGGACGTAAAGACGATCGCTCTTTTTCATTTTGTTGATCGTACCGATCAGTTCACCCAAATTTTTCGGAACGAATTGCTGCATTGCCGAATTTTGCTGAATGGCGTTGCCGTCGGCGATCATCACGGAAAGTGCGCCTTCGGGCGTATCGAGCGGAACTTTGACGGGAATTTTCTGCACGAAAATTTTGCCCGAATCGGTTCTGACAAAAGCTTGAACTTCAAAAGTTTCTCCGGCGCGAACCTGTGTTCGGTCGAGTGCGATGCGTTCGATCGCGGCGGTTTTGCTGTCGTCGTTGGTCGTTAAATTTACCGTGATCTCGCTGATTTCCAGATCGTCGAAACGGCTTCGCATTAATGCGTTGACGGGCGCGGCGACCGTGTATGAAGCTAATTGCGAAGCCTGCGCTCCGGCAAAACGGTTGTTGAGTTTGATCGACGGCTGATTTTTTACTTTGATCTCGCCGTCGATCGAAACCATCGAATCGCCGAGTCCGCGTTCATTGGCGACGAACGTGTTGTAAATGCCGATATTGATAAGCAAAGGCGTTAGAAAATCGTCTTTCGCAACTTCAAAATTCAAAGTTTCCTGATTGCCGCGACTCGTTTCAAAGTTTAATTTGACGGGAATCATCTTCGGGGCTTGCCCGATTTTTCCGTAAACGCCCGTAGCGCGGTCTTGCGTCATCGTGCCGACCATCGCGTCGGGAACCGCCATTTTGAAAGAATTGTTGATGTTCGGAATGACGGTGACGACGTGCGATTCGCTCATCGGCAGATCGGACGTGCCGAGTCCTAAAAACGGATGACCGAAAGCGTAAACTTTGTCGCCGTCGCGGAAAGTCACGGTTCCTGCCGCCGCCAGACTGTAATCGCCGCGCGCCAATTGCATCGAAACCGAAGTGCCGCCGACGAGCGTTTTGTCGTCAGCCGTTTTCATCGGCGAAATTTTTGCCGAGCCGCCGACCGCCGAAACGGGAAGCAGACCGACCGACATTAATTGCGGCGCAAAAACATTCAGAGTTTCCTGCGAAAATCCGGTAAATGTCACGGGCGTGGCAATCGGCTGAAACGATTGTCCGACAACCGACATCAGCGGCGAATTTGCCGAAACATTAGACAAAATCGAGTTTGAAATAACCGCATTTTTCGGCATTTCGGGTTTCCAAGTCGAAGCCGCAAGTTCGGCAAACGAAACGGCGCGCGGTTCGCTCGCCTTTGTTTTCGGTATTTGATTTTGCTCGAAGATAGCGAGCATTTGCTCGATCGGCGTGATGCCGCAGATCGGTTCTTTG
>DAITPE010000027.1:0-18249 GCA_036833775.1 Pyrinomonadaceae bacterium
AAAAATGAGGCTCGGAGCCTCAAAAATGAGCCTCAAGACCTCAAATTTGGGGCGAATGACCTCAAAAATGAGGCTCGGAGCCTCAAATTTTGACCTTTGAACCTCAAAATATCATTAAATTGAAGGAAAATTATCTGTCGTTCGCCAATCTTTTGATCGTTTCAACCAATTTTGCGTCGTCGAAAGGCTTTGTGATGTAATCGTCCGCGCCTAATTCGAGGGCTTTTTGCTGGTGTTTATTGTTGGCGCGCGAAGTTATCATGACGACCGGAATGCGCTGTAAATTGTTGTCTTTCTTTAACGAAGCGAGCAATTCGTAACCGTCCATACGCGGCATTTCCACGTCGGTCAAAATCACGTCGGGCAATTCGTTGGATGTATTCAAAAGTTCCAATGCTTCGAGTCCGTCTTTCGCGATGATCGGTTTGAATCCGGCGTTTTTAACGATCTTAGAATTCAGATGACGAACGCTCGGGCTGTCGTCAACGATCAAAACTTTCGTCTGCGTTTTCGCTTTGATGACATCTTCGACGATTTGACGCGGTTTGCGGAGCTTCGGACGTTTTTGATTCAAAAGATAGAAAAGATCGAGAACGGGCACGACATTTCCGTCGCCGAGAATCGTCGCGCCGAGCAGTTCGACCATATTTTGCAAAGGATAACCGAGCGGTTTGATGAGAACTTCTTCGGGTTTGACGATCTCGTCGATCAGCAAAGCACGCGGAATATCGGTGTTGTCGAGCAGTAAAAGCGGAAAAGTTTCGCGGTTTTTGAAGGTCTGAACGGGCATATCGAGCAGATCGTTCAGATGCGAAAGCGAATATTTGACCGAGCCGAGCTGCAAGAATTTGTCGTGATGCGCCTTTTCGAGATCGCGTGCGGAAATTTCGGTGATTTGCTTGACGAGCTTGAGCGGAAACGCGAAGGAATGTTGATTTACTTTGACAAGAAGAATACGCGTAACGGCAAGCGACATCGGCATTCTGATCGTAAACGTCGTGCCTTTCTGCGGTTCGGACGAAATGTTGATCGTGCCTTGATTGCGTTCGACGTTGGTGCGGACGATGTTCATCCCGACACCTCGACCGGAAACTTGGCTTAGTTTTTCGGCGGTCGTCAAACCGGGCAAAAACACGAGATCGAAAGCATCTTCGTCGATCATCGAAATCGCATCTTCGCGTGAAATGTAACGGTTTTCGACGGCTTTTTCCTTCAAAGCCGAAGCCGAAATTCCGCGTCCGTCGTCGGAAATCGTCAAAACGATGTGCGTTCCTTCGTTGTGAACGCGCAAATTTATGTTGCCTTTTTCGGGTTTTCCAAGCAGACGGCGCGTGTCGGGCGATTCGATACCGTGTGCGACGGCATTGCGCAAAAGATGCAAAAGCGGTTCGACGAGCGTGTCGAGAATTTGCGTGTCAACTTCTAAATGTTCGCCTTGAACGGTGAGTTCGGCTTGTTTATTTTCTTCTTCGCAAGTGACGCGGACGGTTCGCGTCAAACGCGCCAAAAGCGTATCGAAACGCACCATTCGGATGCGTAAAAGTTTATTCTGCAATTCTTCGATCATTCGACGCTGATTGTCGAAAAGCGTTTCGAGATTGCTTCTGAGTCCGTCGAGCGCGAGATTGATCGAAAAAGCGTCGTTCGTCGTTTCGACGAGTTCGCGGGTCGTTTGGTGAAAATCGGTGTAGCGGTCGAGTTCGAGCGTGTCGAATTCGTTGTTTGAATTTGCCGATTTAAAGTTTCGTGAAGGAAACTGAAAACCGCTCGGCGTGGTGTGAACCGCAAAACTTTTCGCTTCGAGCATATCGGCTTCGAAATCGGTTTCGAGCTTGTTCGTCGAACGCTGAAGACGGCGTGTGCTGTGATGAAGCTCGTCGATCTGACGGTCAAATTCGGCAAGCCTCTGCTCGAAAACCGAACGGCTGATAACGAGTCCGTTGACGATTCTGACGAGGTCGTCGAGACGGTCGAGCGCGACGCGGACGACCGAACGCGAATTTTGCGTCTGCGCTTGCGAATTCGATTTTCGCTCGGGAAAAACGGATTGCTGAGGATCGGCGGGAACTTCGAGTTTTAACGAAGAAGTCGCGGGTTTTGCAGCTTTGATGATCGCTTCGGTCGGTGTCGGCGCGTTCAGCGAAAGCATCATTTTATCGAATTCACGATAGATTTTTTCGAGCCGTTTTGTCATCCGCGAAGAGTTCTCGCCGCTCGTCAAAGCACTCAGGCAATCGTTCGAACTCTGCAAAAGGCGAAAAATCTTTTCATTCGATTTGATATTGTGTTCCGCCAGAAAATCGAGCAAATCTTCGACGCGGTGCGCCAAACCGGAAGGTTTTTTCAAGCCGACGATGCCCGCCGAACCTTTGAAAGTGTGCGCGTTTCGGCGAATTTCCATCAAAGCTTCGCGGTTGTCCGGTTCTTTTTCGAGAATCTCTAAATTTGAAGCGATGTTTTTCAAAAGGTCTTCGGCTTCCATCGCAAAAACCTCGAGCATTTCTTCATCTATCTCGAAATCTTCTTCCGAATCTGAAGAATCTTCAAAAACTTGCATTTGTTGAACTTCTTCGGTTTCTTCGATGATGGTCGGTTTAATTTCCAAATGCTCGAAAGATTCTTCGACAAAATTACTGAAATCGAGCGCAAATTCACCCATATTCAGCCGCGAGGTCATCAGAGAAGCTTCGATCAGCGCAAGCTTGTCGAGCAAACTGCGCAAAGTTTCATCGGAAACTTGTTCTTTGCGAACGTAGATCGGTTCGAGTTCTTTTTCGAGTTGGACGGCGATCTCGGCGATCTCGTCAAGTCCGATCATCGACGCCGCGCCTTTGATCGTGCCGATCTGTTTGAGTGAAGTTTCGAGTTCGCTGTGCGATTTTCCGTCTTGAACGCAGACCAGAATGCCGCCGCGAATGGTTGGCAAATAACCTTCGGCTTCTTCGATAAATGCTTGTAAAAGTTCGGTATCCATCGTGATTTTTCGGCGGTTGAGGAAGAAGTTTTGAACAGTTTTAGTTTAGAAACAAACTCGTGTTGGTCGGCATCGATTTGCGGACGTTGCGTTCGTCGGGCAGTTTGAACGGCGCGACCGAACCGCGCAATTCGTCGGAAAGCTGAACGAGCATTTTCACCGAATCGGCGGCACGTTTTGCGCCCGATTGAACGAGTTCGGTAACTTTTGAAATGTTCGCCATCGCGTTTGAAATGTCTTCCGAACTTTTCGCCTGATGCTTGGCAGATTCGGAAATCGACTGCAAAAGTTCGGCAAGACGCGTCGAAACTTGTTCGATCTCGACCAATGCTTGTCCGGCTTTATCGGCAAGCGTCGAACCGACGACGACTTCGTGAATCGTTTCTTCCATCGAAGCTACTACGTCTTTCGTTTCGACTTGGATCGTCTGCGCGAGCGTGGCGATTTGCTGTGTCAAACGGTTCGAGCGTTCGGCAAGACGTTCGACTTCTTCGGCGACGACCGCGAAACCCAAGCCGGCTTCTCCGGCGGCGGCGGCTTGCAAAGATGCGTTCAATGCAAGCAAGCTCGTGCGGTCGGAAAGATCGTCGATGAGTCCGACGGTTTGCGAGATTTCCTGCGAGCGTTCGCCGAGTTTTTTGATGCGTTTGGCGGTTTCCTGAACCTGTTTGCGAATCGAATTCATCGCGTTAATATTGTCCTGCACTGCTTTCGTGCCGTAGCGCGCATTGCCCAAACTGTCGGCGGCGACCTGTGCGGAAAGCGATGCGTTTTCGGAAACTTCCTGAATCTGCAAAGCCATATTCGAGATTGCCGAGGTCGTGCGCGAAATCTGCGAAACCTGCGCTTCGCTTCCGGCGGCAAGCTGTTCGGTCGTGTCGTTGATGGCGTTTGCCGAAGTCGAAACCTGAAACGTAACGTCTTTGACTTGTTTAATTAACGAACGAAGTTCTAGAGTCATCGAATTGAAAGCGTCGGCGATCGCGCCCGTAACTTCGGGCGAAACTTCGGCTTGAACGGTCAAATCTCCGGCGGCGACTTCGGAAACTTCGGTCAGAAGTTTCATAATCGAGTTTTGCAATTGATCGCGGTTTTCTTCCGTTTGAACGATCGGACGAAGTTTTTCGATCATATTTTGAAAAGCTTGACCGAAAGCGTCCGAATCCGAACGAAGCGTGACATTTTGCGAAAGATCGCCGTTGGCAATGCGGTGCGCAATCGCGCTTTTTTCCTGCAAATAACCAGAAATATCTTTCAAAGAATCGAGCAATTCGCTCGAAGAATCTTCTTCAAACGAAACGCCTTGCGCGATTTGATGTGCGATTTCCGTTCCTTCTTTGAGTTCGCGTTTGATCTTTAAATTCGTCAAATTCATTTCGACAATGGCAAAAACAGCCATCACGACGCCAAAAGAAACCGTTAAAAAGCCCGAAAGTTTGTTTTCCGTCAAACCGAAATGCGCCGCGCCGACGAGCGACGCGCCGAGAACGAGGAAGATAACTGCCAGCAAAGAAAACAGTTTCGAGATAAGATTCCAGATCGGGTTTTGCAGCATTATAAAATTTCTCCTCAATAATTATGCGGTCACGTTCGGCTCAATATTTTCCGAAAAATTGTTGAAAGTTTCTTCGCGTCTGTCTTCACGCAGCGGTTGATTGGCGGCGGCTTCGTCAATCGTCGTTTCGGCGAGTTCAAAACCTTCGACGGCGAATTGAAGTTTTTCCATCAAACTCGAGAGATGAATGACATCAGCGGTCGAATCGCGCAATTCGTCAACGGCGCGTTCCGTTAAAATGATCGAATGAATAAAGGTTTGGAAGGATTTTTCCGTGTCGGCGGATTGTTCGCCCGAATAAGATGCGAGCTTGTTTTGCAGATTTACGAATTGACCGACGTAGCGTTCGAGTTCGCTCAAAGAATCGCCGGTTTCGATCGCAAATTTTGAAAGATTTGCGGCTTCTTTAAATGTCGCCTGCAGAGAATTTTCAACGTCGCTGATCTCGATCGAAATCGATTTATTGAGCGAAGAAATTTCGCGGTTGGTGTTTTCGGCACGCACGGAAAGACGCTCGACTTCTTCGGCTAAAACCATAAAACCTTGTCCGGCTTCTTGATTTTCGACCGCTTGAAGCGATGCGTTAAGTGCAATTAAATTAGTTCTTTGCGCCAAATCTTCAACGGTTTTGGCAAGCTTGTTGATTTCCTGCGAGCGTTCGTTCAAACGCTGAATGCGGCGAATCGCGTCGTGCAGTTGTTTGCGCAAACCGCTGACGGCTTCGAGGTTTTCCTGCGCCGTTTGCGTGCCTTTACGCGCCTTTTCAATTGATTGATTGGCAGACGAAATCGAACCCGAAAGTTCTTCGGAAATTTTCTGAACCGTGTTCGGAAGCTGTTTGAGCGCAAACGAAGCCTGATTCATTTCCTGAATCTTCAATTCGTCTTCGCGGATGATCGATTCGATCGTTTTTTGAACGTGAACGGCGGCATATTTCGCCTGCGTCGAGTCTTTTTTGAGTTCGGTCAAAAGTGCGTTGAGATTACCGACGAGATAACGCAGAGTTTCGGAGATTTCCTTGGTTTGCGGAAAATCGGATTTAATTTCGGCGTTCAGATTTCCTTTTCTGACGCGCGAAATTTCGTGTGTGATCTGCTGAACTTCCGCTTGCAAACTTTCGAGTTCCTGTTTAGCGTGGATCGATTCGGAAACTTTACCGAGCAATTTTTGGAACGAATTCGTCAAACGATCCGAGTTTTGCAACGGCGTGAGCGTGACGTTGACGTTTCCGCTCGCAACTTTGTCCATCAAAAAGACAATCGCTTGAAGCTGTTGGCTGTTGCGGTGAAGCGTGTTTAAAAGTTCGTCGGTTTCGGTCGAACCCGAAGTTTTCGGCAAAGACACGTTTGCGCTGCGCTCCAAACTTTTGGCGAGCAGCGAAACTCTTTCGATCGGGCTGACGACTTCATTTGAAAGCCACCAACCGAAGATCATCACGATAAAAGCGAGAAACAAAAACGGTATGAAAACCGCGTAAAATGTTTCATTTACGACAAATGAAACGAGCAGATATGCAAGCATTCCGAAAGTGCAGATCAAAAAAGCCAGCGCGCTTGTCGCAAGCCATATCTTTCCTTTCAACGAATTGAGCAGCGAATCGGCAGAACGTCGAGCCATATTTTTCTCCGAGAAAGTTTTTGGGAGTAAATCAGCTTAAAACCAGTGAAGAAGTGATTCGGTCGGCATCGATCAGCAAAAGCGTGTGCGATTTGTAATCAGCTTTTCCGAAAATATTCGGTGAAGATATTTCTTGAACAGGTTCGATTGTTTTGGACTGCAAAGTAACGATTTCGCTTAACTTATCAACAACAAAGGCGAAAACGGAATCTCCTGTTTGGAGGACAACGAATTTGGCGCGGTTCGAGTTTTCGTAAGTTTCTCTTTCGAGCAGTTTCGGCAAATTTAAAACCGGAACGACTTCGCCGCGCAAGTTGGCAATGCCCGAAAGCCATTCGGGCGAATTGGGTAAATAAGCGATCGGTAAAATTCGCGTGACTTCGGCAACATTTTTGGTCGCAACCCCGAAAAGTTCGTCTTTCAGATAAAAAGTTACGAATTTTTCGGCATTTGACAGATCGTCTTCTTCCATAAAAAGCGATTCTGCCATTTCTGTAAATTCAAATATCGAAGCCATATTTTTTCAGTTTGTGACGCAAGCGTTCCGCTTGCAGTATCGGATGCCTCCGGCTTCCGTTTCGAGTAAAACTGCAAATGAAACGCTTGCGTTTGATATAAAAATTTAGTTTCCGTTTCTGATATAAGCGTCGAGAGCTTTCATCAGCGTTTCGGGTCCGAAAGGTTTCGTAATATAGCCGGTCGTACCTGCCATTCGTCCGCGAACTTTGTCGAAAAATCCGTCTTTGCCAGAGATCATCACGACCGGAATATCTTTGGTCGCCTGATTGTTGCGGATGAGCTTGCAAACCTGATAACCGTCCATACGCGGCATCGTAATATCGAGCAAAATTAAATCGGGAACGATCTCGTTGAGTTTGGCGAGCGCGTCCATTCCGTCAACGGCGCAGACAACTTCGTGTCCGCATTTTTCGAGCTTGCCGGAAATCAGTTTGCGAACCGTCGCGCTGTCGTCAACGACGAGAATCGTTCTGCCTTTCGGCTGTGCGTCGTGTGCTTCTTCTTGTTTCTTAATGTCTTCGACGCGAAGCGCGAGTGCATTAATTTGCGAATTGAGCAGAAAATCGTCGGGACGCATCTGCGCGGCTTCCTGCAAATATGCGAAACCTTGACGCAAGTTTTTCAGATTGACGTAGCCGATTCCGAGATAGAGAAGTTCTTCCGCATCGAATGGACGCAGATTTTTTTCGAGTTCCATCCGGCTGACGGCTTGATGAAGCAAAACTTCGTTGGCTTCGTTGTTTGAAAGCAGAACTTCGAGATCGGAGAGCGACAAAACGGCGCGGCACGATCCGCAGGCAAAAGCCTGAACTTCGTTTTCGGCACTGCAATAAGGGCAAGCCGTCGTTTCTGCTTTTACTTCTTCGACAGTTTCTTCAAAGACGGTTTCGACAACTTCGGCGTGAACTTCTTCCGCTTCAAATTGAACTTCTTCCGCCTGAGTTTCTTCTTCAAAGAACTGTTGCGGTTCTTCTTGATGAACTTCTTCAGCCTGAACTTCCTCGGTTTGTTCTTCGACAAATTCGGCTTTCGGTTCTTCGGCGTGAACTTCTTCTTCCACAAAAAATTGTTCGGGGGCGCTTTCTTGGTTGTTTTCGTGAGTTTCGGTTTGGTAGGTTTCTTCCGAATGAGTTTCTTCTACGGGTTGAGCGTATTCTTCGGCTTCTTGAGTTTCGACGTTGTGAGCAAAGTTTTGGTAAGAATAATTATCGGCTAAATTATGCGATTCCGTCGGTTGTTCTTCAAATGAGGTTTCTTCAAAGTGAGCGGTTTCTTCAGCCGTTTCTTCAAAGTGAGCGGTTTCTTCGTGGTGAAATTCTTGTGCAGGTTCTTCCATTTCCGATTCTTGGAAATAGAGGTTTTCTTCTTCTTGAGTTTGTGAGAATTGAGGTTCTGATGCTTCCGCTTCGACCGATTCTTCGGCAATTTCAAAGTCGTCGTTTTCGACACCTTCGGAAAATTGAACGGTTTCTTCGGCTTCTTCGGAAGCATCGAATGAGTGCTGGGGTGTAAAAGATTCTACTGCGGTTTGTTCTTCGGAAAGCTCGATCGCAGTTTCCGTTTGCGCGCTTTCATCGGCAAACAATTCAAATTTTTCTTCCTCGACTTCGGCGTGAACTTCTTCGCTTTCATCGGCTTTTTTGTTTTCTTCCAACGCATCGAAAAATGAATCGATCTCTTCGTGGATCGCTTGATCTTCCGGCGAAACGTGACGGTTTTCAAACGGATTCGATGCGACAAATGCTTCGGGCAACTCCAATTCATCGGTCGGGCTGTTGTCGAACGAAAATTCGGGGGCGAATTGAACTTCTTCTTTAAATTCCTGAACTTCTTCCGTTTTTTCTTCGACGGTTTCTTCAACCTTTTCTTCGACAACTTCTTCAGTTTTTTCTTCAAACTGAACTTCGGGTTGAGCAAAATTTTCTTCGGCAAAACTCGGTGCGGCTGGTTCTTGCGACAAATCGACTTGAACTTCGGTTTCTTCCGAAACGAACGATTCTTCTTCAAAATGAACTTGCGGCGCGGCGATTTGCGTGATCGTGCGGAAAGCGTCTAAACCGGCTAAAGCCGTTTCGTTGTGCGCGTTCAGTTCGATAACTTTTTCAAAGCAACTGAATTTTTCATCGAAGCTCGGCGATAAATGAGCTTTCAAAACCCAAGCGTCTTCGAGATTCGGTGCTTTTTGGAAAACTTCTTCGAGTAATTCGGCGGCTTCATCGTTCTTTCCGACGGCGGCTAAACTGTTCGCTTTTTTGCAGAGATTTTGTGCGATGCCGAAATTTGCCGATTCGAGCGCGGTTTTCGCATCTTCGTTGTCGGGATTGATCGCTAAAACTTTGTCGAGATAAGATTTTTTCTCTTCGGCGAGATCGGAAACCGAAGCGAGCCAGAGCCATGCCATTTCGTTTTGATCGTCGTGACCGACGGCTTGGAAAAAGCATTGTTTGGCAAATGAGAATTGTTCTTCGCGATGCGCGTCGATGCCGCGCTGAACAAAGGTTTTGGCAAGCAGCGATTTCGTCGCTTTCATCCATTCCAAAGCTCTTTGATTTTCAGGGTTTACGTCTAAAACGTTGTTGAGAAATATCAGCAATTCTTCAGGATATTCGCTGATCGAAGCCAGCCACAGCCACGCGCTTTCATTTTTCTGATCGAGTTCTGTTACGCGCAACAGCAAATGACGCGCTTCGGCACGATTGCCTGACTGCGCGGCTTTGATTCCGTCGTGGAGAAGGGCTTTTACTTGGGAAGAAGCAGTTTCGGATACACTATCAGCCGTTCCGTTTTCATTTAACGACGGCGTTGATACATTCGACTCAAATTCTAATCTCATAGCTTTGGGTTTATTAAGTTGGAAAAAAAATTTTGTAATGAAAGTAGGGGAAGTTCAGCAGGCATTTAAAGTTATGCCTAAATCCGAATCAGGTTCAATAGCAAGACAAGTGCCATTAAAGCAAAATCTGTTAAAATAATTGTTAAATTATTATATTCTCGCGGTTTGCAGGCATTTAAATAAATTAAAAACTGTGCGGAAATTCAACTGACAAGGATTGTTATCTCGATAAGTGACAAAAATTGACACCTGCCGATTGACAATTTTTAGTATATATTGGCAAATACGCAATAATTCCAGAAAAATTTTTGAACAAATGAAAAAAGTCGAAAAAAATCGTTTTGATGTGGTAATTATCGGCGGCGGTCCGGGCGGACTTTCCGCCGCTTTGTGGTGCGATGAACTCGGACTTTCCGCCGTTGTTTTAGAAAAAGAAAAAGAATTCGGTGGACAACTTTTATGGACGCACAACGCGATCGAAAATCATCTCGGAACAACTGCCGAAAACGGGCGCGAAATGCGTGATCTTTTTTTGAGTCAAATCGAAAAGCGTACATTTATCAAGCATTTACAAGCAGAAGTGAAAGAAGCGAATCTCGAAGAAAAGAGAATAACTTTGCAAAACGGCGAAGAATTTTTCGGCGAATTTATAATTATTGCGACAGGTGTGAGCCGTCGGAAATTAAATGTCAAAGGCGAAGATTTTTTTCGCGGAAAAGGCATCATTGAATCAGGGAAAAAAAACGCGGAAAAAGTAAAAAATAAAAAAGTATTGATTGTCGGCGGCGGCGATGCGGCGTTGGAAAATGCTTTGATATTGTCGGAAAAAGCCGAAAAAGTTTATCTCGCACATCGCCGAAACGAATTTCGCGGAAGACAGGAATTTATCGGAAAAGTTCAAGAAAACAAACGTGTTGAAATTTTACTCGAAACCGAATTGGTTGAAATAAACGGCGAAGAAAATATCGAATCGGTCATAATAAAAAATAAAAAAGACGGAAAAAACCAAGAAATAAAGGTCGAATTTGTTCTGCCGCGAATCGGTGTCCAACCGAATACCGAACTTTTTCGAGGACAAATAAAATTGCAAAAGAACGGCTATATTGAAACCGACAGTCATTGCCGCACGAATATTCAAGGCATTTATGCGGTCGGCGACGTTGCCAATCCGATTTCGCCGACAATCAGCACCGCCGTCGGGATGGGCGCAACGGCGGCAAAGGAAATTCTCTTTCTACGAGGCGGACAAAAGCAGTAATAAATTTATTAATTTTCACGAAAAAATGAATTTTATTCCAAATATCAGTTGGAAATTTGGAGTGCCGCTAAAAGCTATCTATAAATTTAGCTAATAATTACCGACATTTATTGACTATTTCTAATAGTGGAACATAAAATGCATTGTTCGTATAAAACACATATCTTCATACAGCAATTATTTTACTTAAATTTAAAGGAGGAGCTATGAGATTTAGCATACCAAGAGTTGTAACTTACTTGTTGTCAGCCGCTTTATTATTTGTTTTCTCGGTTGGTAACACCCAAGCCCAATCGGGAACTGCAAATGTTAATGGAACTGTGACAGATGCCCAAGGTGGGGTGATAGCCGGTGCAACAGTTCGTTTAGTAAATAAAGAAAAAGCATTTACCAGAACAACTGTCTCGACTAGCGACGGAGCATTCAGTTTTTTGAGTGTTCCGCCTGATACTTATGTGATAGAAATTGAAGCAAACGGCTTCAAGAAGCATATCCAGTCCAACGTGGTTGCATTAGTTGATAAAACAACCGATGTCAGAGCCCAATTGGAAGCAGGAAATATCAATGAAACCATTAATGTAACTTCCGGCGAGATCGAATCGATCGTCAACACGACTGATGCGAGTTTGGGTAATAACTTCGTTTCGAGACAGATTCAGGAATTACCGCTCGAAGGAAGAAACGTCGGTGATTTGTTGAGCTTGCAACCCGGAGTAACTTTAGACGGTTCGGTTGCGGGTGGACGAAGCGATCAGGCGAATATTACTTTAGACGGCGTTGATGTCAACGATCAGCAAAACGGAACGGCATTTACACCGGTTCTTCGCGTGACACCTGATTCGGTTGACGAGTTTCGCGTCACCACGACAAACGCAGACGCGGCAAAAGGAAGATCGTCCGGCGCGCAAATTTCGCTTTCGACAAAGAGCGGAACGAATGATTTTACAGGCGCATTGTATGAATATCACCGCAACACGATTACAACCGCCAATGATTATTTTAACAATGCGGCGGGAAGATTTACGGCTAATGATCCGGCGGTTTTGGCGGGGACTGCCGTAGCAGGCGAACCGCGTGTTGCACGTCCGAAATTGATCAGAAATCTTTTCGGCGGCAGACTCGGCGGTCCGATCGTGAAAGACAGATTGTTTTTCTTTTACAATTACGAAGGTTTACGTGAATCGAGAGAGGAAAGCGTCGTCAGAATCGTTCCGCTTCCGGGTGTTCTGGGAGCAAATTCTGTCAGATTTTTCGATGCAAATAACAACATCGTGACGCTTTCCGCTTCGCAGATCAATGCTCTGACTTTGAATGGAAGCGCGGTCGTGGATGTTAATCCGATTGCGGGTAATTTGTTAGCCAATGCCGCAACTCGCTACAGAGCCAATGATTTTACGGTTGGAGACGGGTTGAATACGGCAGGTTACAGATTTAATGCCAGCGTTCCGGCTTCGACGAATACACACACTGCCAAAATTGACTGGAAAGTGACAAACGACGAAAAACACGTTGTCAGTTTCAGAGGAATTTTCCAAAACGATTATTTTGACAGTCCTTCGGCTTTTCCCGACACGCCTTCAGTAAGAAGAACGAGCAAGCCGTTCGGCGTGGTTGCAAGTCACGGTTGGGTAATAAAAAATAATCTGATCAATAATTTCAGATATGGGTTTACACGGCAGTCATTTAGCGACACGGGCGATTCGACGGATGATGCGATCACGTTTCGCGCAGTCTTTTCACCGCGCCTTTTTACGCGACCTTTCAGCCGTAAAACGGATACTCATAATTTCATCAACGATGTTTCATGGGTAAAAGGTGCACATAACATTCAATTTGGCGGAAACATCAGAATTGTCAGAAATGAACGAACTGATGAAGACCCGCTTTACGATACGGCAATTGTAAACAGGTCTTTCTTTGCTTCATCGGGAGCGGTTTTGACACGACCGATTTTGCAAGCCGGATATACGATTCGTGATGATTTTGTGCTTTCCCTAAGAGATGCGATGGCAGCAGTTCTCGGAAGATTTTCGCAGTACAACATAAACACGAATTTCGGTATCAACGGCAGTCCGCTTGCCGATGGTACGCCGGTTATAAGAAAGTTTGCTACGGAAGAATATGACGGTTATATTCAAGATGCTTGGCGTGTCAGAACGAGTTTAACACTGACCATGGGATTGCGTTACGGTTTAAGCCGTCCGGTTTATGAAACACAAGGTTATCAAGCCAAACCGAGCATTTCTTTAGAAGAATATTTGCAACGCCGAATCGATGCGGCAAACAGAGGTGAAAACTACACCGAACCTTTGCAAGTCGTTTTAGCCGGACCGAAAAACGGTAAAGATGATTTTTACCCGTGGGATAAAAATAATTTTCAACCGCGTGTTGCTGTTGCATGGTCGCCGAATTTCAAGAGCGGTATTTGGAAAAAACTTTTCGGCGGTGATAATGCTTCGATCTTTCGCGGAGGATTTTCAATTACCAATGACTATTTCGGTCAAGCTTTAGCGGTTAATTTTGATTCTAATAACACTTTGGGATTTGCTTCGAGCGTTGGAATTTCGGCAAATACCTACAATGTTACCAGCAATCCGGGACCGCTGTATTCGGGATCATCGCAAACAGTTCGCAGTTTGCCCGGTTTGACTGCTCCGACAAGTATCAGTTTTCCGCAAACTCAATTGCTTGATGATGAACGAAGAATTGAAGGTTCTTTAGACAGCAATTTGGTTTCGCCGATAAATTATCAGTGGAATTTTACGTATGGACGTAAGTTGCCGAAAGGTTTGTATATTGAGGCTTCATACATTGGCAGATTGGCAAGAAATCTCTTGGCTTCGCGCGATGTTATGACTCCGAATAATATTAAAGACCCCGTTTCCGGTCAAACTTGGTATGAAGCGGCAAATATTTTGGAAAATATGAGACGCAACCGCGTTCCGCTAACCCAAATTCCGAATTTACCGTTTTTCCAGAATATGTTTCCGGCTGGCAGTTTGGATGCTTTGTTATTCGGCACGGGTCTGACAAACACGCAGGCAGTTTACGGATTTATGGCAACCAACGATACACCGGGATGCGAGCCTGACAATCCACTGACTTCCGGCTGTTATGAATCGGGAACGGATTGGACATATTTACAGGACGTTCTGGATACTTATGCACCGGATTATGGTTATAGACGTTTGTTTTATCAACGTCAATACGGAGCTCTTTCGGCGTATGGCACGATCGGTAGTTCAGATTATCACGGCGGCACATTAAGTATTCGTCAGAGATTCAAAGGTGTGACTTGGGATTTAAATTACACTTTTTCTAAATCGCTCGATGATGCATCAGGTTTACAAACAAGCGGTGTTTACGGTTCAGCGTTTATCTTGAATCCATTAAGACAACGTGACAATCGTGCCGTATCGGACTTTGATGTTCGACATATTGTTAATTTCAATAGTGTTTGGGAAATTCCGATTGGAAGAGGACAGACATTCTTCAAGGATATGCCGAAATTTGTCGATGCCATTTTCGGCGGTTGGCAAATAAGCAGTGTTTTCAGATTCAATACAGGTTATCCGATTGCAGGAGAATTTTATGATGTAGCCGGATGGCCGACGAATTGGAATATTAGAAGTTACATGGTTCGGTTGAAAAATGTCAAAACATCGCCGACTAAAAATGGTCCGGGAGGTGTTCCAAACATTTTCTCAGACCCGACAGCGGCTTATCAAAGTTTCCGCAGCCCGGGTCCGGGAGAAACCGGCGATCGAAATATTTTGCGTTATCCGAGTTATATTACCTTGGACCTCGGGTTTGCAAAGACGTTTCAAATGCCTTGGAATGAAACCCATAAAATTCAATTCCGTTGGGACACTTTTAACTTAACCAATACCCAAAGATTTACGGGAATGGCTGACACTTCATTCGGATTAGACCCGAATCGTGACGGTACGCCGGGACCTTCTTTCGGTAATTTTACCGGCATTCAGGGAACTCCTCGAGTTATGCAGTTTGCAATTCGATACGATTTCTAGAATAAAGGTTATTGATAAAAAAACTGAGGTTGATTCAACCTCGGTTTTTTTATTGGTTGGCGGCATTTTCTGTAATATATTTTTCGATCGAAGCTTTCTCGGGATAATTCGGCACTTTTTGCAGAAACTGTTTATATTCCGCAACTGCACGATCTTTTGCTCCGGCGGCATTGTAAAGAGCGGCAAGACGAAGATGAATTTCGGCTTTTTCAATCGGTGCCAAACGAATCGCTTCATTTAAGTAAAGGACGGCTTTTGAGCCTTTTTTCGCTTGCAGATAAGATTCGCCCAAATAATGATTTGCATCCGAAGATGTCGGAGATAATGTAACGGCTTTTGCCAATATTTCGATAGCCTGATCGAATTTTTTTTGACTCAAATAAAATTTACCGAAATTTATCAATGCCGGAAGAAAACTGTCTTTCAGCGAAAGAGCTTGATTATAGGCATTTTCTGCATCGGCTGATTTTTCGTTCAGAAAGTAAATATTGCCCAATTCTGTCCATGCGACAAAATCCTTCGGGTCTTTTTCCAATAATTGTTTCAATAATTTGATCGCGGCATCTTTTTTATTTTCTTTAATATTTGCAAATGCTTTGTCGAAAAGCTTTTGAGCTTCTTCGTTTCGCGGATAAATGTTGTTTACGGAAATAACTTCATTTCTTCTTTGAATTTTTTCGCCGATTTGCGACCAAGTCAAAATAATATCTTGGCGATTACTTGACGGCGACGGAAGAATTTGGGCAACGGGAAAACTTCCGACTTCAAGATTATCTGCTTCAACACCGAGAGTGATTCCGCGTTCGGGAATTCCGGTAAAACTGAAAGAACCTCGGTTTTTTACTCTTTGTTTGAAAAGCAATTGCCCGTTAGCATAAACAGAAACGGTAAAAGCCGGAGCGGCGGTTTCGTCGGTAAGTCCCTGAATCAGCAAGGTTCCGGCTAATGAAGCGTTTGCGCCTCGCGTGTTTCCCGGTCTTGTGCCGATCATCGTCGGCAGTCCTGAACTCTGGCGCGTTTCGTCATCTTGCCCAAAGGTTTTATTTCCTCCAAATACAAAGGCAAATACAAACAGAATAATAAGCAAAGAAATAAATTTGTTTTTGAAACAGCGAACTTTCATTTTTCTCTCCGGCATCGGCAATTTTTTTGAATTATAAATCAAAATGTCTTAAGCAAAAAATTACGAAAAAATGAAGTGAAATTAAAGGTTGAAAAATTTTGTCAACACTCTCAACTTCTTTCGACTAATGATAAATTTCTGATAATGAAAATTCTTTGTAGTTGAGTTTTTTCGCAGAATTTTTCAAGCAATCCGCACAGGTTTTTTGTCCGTTTCAAATTTTGCGAAGTGAATCTCACAAATTTTTGTTTTTCAACCTAATACTGATCAGATATTTTGAAGCGGCAGTTTTATCTTGGCGAGAACGCCGTCATTCGGGTTGTTTTCGATGATGATCATTCCTGAATGGCGTTGGACGATGCGGTAGCTGATTGCCAGACCCAAACCCGTTCCGCCTTCTTTGTTGGCAGTAAAAAACGGGTTGAAAACATTCGGCAGCGCGTCGTCGGGAATTCCGCGACCGTTGTCGGAAATCTTGATAACGATGTGCGGATGCGGAAAACGCTCGGTCGGCATCAATGCGCTGTCGGTCGAAATCTTCAAAATTCGCGGGCGTTCTGAAAGCGGAACATCTTCCATCGATTGCCGCGCATTCGTGATTAAATTAAACAAAATCTGCTGAATCTGCGACGGATCGCCGTCAACCGTCGGCAGATAATTTGCCAGATTTAGATGCGTTTTGATTTCCGATTTTTGAAGTTGATGATTTAATAAACCGACCGTTTTTTCGATCAATTCGTTGATGTTTACGGGCGCAAATTCGGGTGCGCGTTCGCGTGAAAAATCGAGCAATTGACGAACGAGATTCGTAATATTCGAGCTTTGTTCCTTGATTGCTTCGAGTTCTTCTTCCGCGTTGGTCGATTTTCCGCGCAAGAGATATTCGACGTTCGCGGAAATAATATTGAGCGGCGTGCCGACTTCGTGCGCGATTCCGGCGGCAATTTCGCCGATCGCGGAAATTCTTTCCTGCTGAACGAGACGGCGTTCGATGAGTTTTTCGTCCGTCACGTCGCGCGTCGTGCAAACCACGCCAACGATGCGCCCGCGTTCGCTGATGATCGGATCGGTGATGACGCGCAAAACTCTGCCCAGATTTTCATCGTGAAGCTCGACGCGTTGCGGCAATCTTTCCGTCACGGTTTTCATGATCGTGCAGTTATGACGCGGTTTTTTCGAGCCGTGATAAAGTTCGCAACAGCGGATTCCGACGAGGTTTTCGGCGTGTGTGCCGAACATTCTCGCAAGCGAAGAATTTGCGCGGCGGATTCTGCCCGAAGGCGCGTGAATCGAAACACCGTCGGTCATTGCTTCAAAAGTTTCTTCCCATTCGCGGCGCGAATCGGTGACTTGCTGTAAAAGTCTGGCTTGTTCGAGCGCGATGCCGACCTGCTTGCCGATCGCGGTCAGCATACTCGATTCGTGCGCCGTAAAAACGCGCGGTTCGCTGTTGAAAAGCGTCAAAATCCCGCGCACGATTCCTTCGCGCCCGACGAGCGGAACGGCGGCGAGCGAACCGATCTTTTCGGTCGAAACCGGACGCGCCAATCGGCGGTCGTTTGCCGTGTCGGAAACGATCAAAGTTTCGTTCAAAACCGCCGAACTTCCGATCAAACCTTCGCCGAGTTCGAATCTTTGCAGCATTTCGACCGCCGAATCCGACAAATTTTGCGAAACAGTCAAATTCAGCGATTCTTCTTCGTCGAGCAGATGAACACAGCCCGAAGACAGCGATGTGACGCGCAAAACCGCGTCGAGCGTTCGTTTCAGAAACGATTCAATGCCGTCCATTTGCGTGATCGCGTCGGCAACGTCGATCAGCGCGAAAAGCTGTTTGTCGCGGCGCGAAATGCGCTTTTCGTTTTCTTTTCTTTGCGTGATGTCTTTGATGACGGCGGAAAAACCGCAGATTTTTTCTTCCTTGTCGAGAATCGCAGTTTCGGCAACGGTCGCTTCGATGATGTCGCCGTTTTTGCTGATGATCTGCGTTTCAAAACTGTCGCGGCGTTTGTATTTTTCGAGATTTTTTAAGTGCTTGAGAAATTTTTCTTCATTCATCAACGGCGACGTTTCAGGCAGAATATCGCGCACGTTTTTCATCTCGCCGAGCAGATTTTCGGCATTCGGATTCGTGTAAAAAATGCCGCCGTTGTTGTCGATCAAGATCACGGCGTCGGGCAAATCGTGCAGAATGTTGATGAACGGATTTTTGCCGTCCGTCAAACTTTGCCGTTTGATGACTTTTTCCAACGAAGATTTTTTCATAAATCCGAAATGCTTAAAGCCGGAACGCCTGCGCCCTCGCAGGCAAACGGCGCGAAAGCGTCGTAAATGACTTG
>DAITPE010000028.1:0-17700 GCA_036833775.1 Pyrinomonadaceae bacterium
ATCGTGTAAATAAGAAATGAGTTACACGATTCTCAAAAGCGTTCAAGCCCTGCGCGACATTGATTAAGCATTCGTTTGTATCGCCGAAAACGATTTGGATACGGCAGTTTATCTTCTGGTTGCAGTCGAAGAAACAATTGAAAATATCGCCAAAAATCCTTTTATCGGAACGGTCAAGCAGTTTCAAAATCAAAAACTGAAAGACTTACGGATGCGACGCGTCAAAAAGTATGAAAACTATTTGATTTTCTATACGGTTGAGGAAAATGTTATAAAGATCATTCGTTTTCTAAACACCAAGCGCGATTTTAATTTAATTTTCAGTTCTTGATGCAAACCGATTTTCAGCAGATAATTTCCAATACTTTTGACCGAATAAAAAAAGTATTGACAACATAGAAATTTATCTGTATTCTGACAAATCGCTCTTTTTTGTTAGACATAGTTTCATAGAAAACAAGTAAAAGATAAAATTGACAGGAGTTTATTTTTTATGGAACTTATTAACAACTTTACAAATCTTACCAAAAACCTTTCTGAAAAGTTTCGTTTGTCGAAAAGCGAAACTTCACTTTACCTTCTTGCTTTTATTTATGATGCTTTAAACTTAGCTGAATACCGTGAGTTTATGTCTGTCGAAAGCCATGGTATTTTCTTAATTGAAGACGAAGTTTTAGATAGTAATACTTTTCGTTCAATTAAAGATTCTGGATTGGTTAATGTTCAATCATTTAGTAAATATGAAATCCGCGCATTTACTCAATATCTAATCGTAGAATACCTAAAATCCGCTAATATATCTGTTCCATCATTAAATTTCCTTAGTTTTATAGTTGACATTGCAACTGAATCAGCACTTGAGCTGCATTCTTCTAATGACAATGAATATACTGAATGGGTTATTTATTTATCGAATATTAAGGCGGGAGATATTGTTATTGAACTGCTCAAAAAACTTAAAGAAAACCATATATCCGAAGGTTGCGGTATTGTTGGAAATGAACCGAATAAAATCTTAAATTTTCTTACTGAGATTAATTACTTTATAAATGACATAAATGAAAATCTGTTAACTACTAATGGTAATTCACTAACGCTTCTCGGTGACGATTACTCTATTTACGGAGAAGTTCAAATTGCCGTTTCGCTACCGCCTTTTTCAAATATTCAGCAACAAGATTTAAAGAAACTTTATAAATTTATAGATTCAACCGAGAAAATTTATTTTTCCGAACTTGCATATATTGAGTTAATGCTCAAAAGAGTTTCGGAAAGAGGAAAGGTTATCGCAGTTGTTCGTAACGAGTTTCTTTCTTCACGAAAATCTAAAGTTTTTCGTGAAAAATATTTAAAAAACGATTGGATAGAGAAAATCATTGCTTTACCCAAAGAGTTTGTCGGTTATCCGATGGATGTTTCTGTTATTGTTTTAAACAAAACCAAGATTGAAAAGGGTTTTGTCGTTTTTGACGGCTCGGAAGATAAATTTGAAAAAACCAAAGTCAGTATTGAAGAAGTTTTTTCTAATGATGTTGATTTGCGCGTAGCGCGTTATGCCGCTAAGGAAAGCAAAGAAGTAGAATCCATTCTTTCCAAATATCCGCAATATGAAATTAAGCAAATTAAAGATTTAATTGATTCATCAATCGCAGGTTTCAACTATTCACCAAAAAATAGAATTGTTGAAAATTCGTCGGAAACTTTGCCGTATGTTCGGGTTAAAGATTTATCGAATAATGATAAAGATTTTACTTTAGATATTTCAAAAGTAGAACGAAAAATCTCGCCCGAAAAAGTGGCTCACAAACGAACTATTATTGATTTTTCGGCTGTATTAATCAGCAAAATCGCGCCGAATCTCAAACCGACTTTATTTAATTTTACAGGTCAACCGATTGTGATCGGCTCTGATGTTGTTGCACTAAAAGTTAAAGAAGATGTCAATGTCGAATATTTTCTAACTCAACTTTATTCTCAACTCGTAAAGATTCAAGTAGAAATGATGAGTTCGGGAATTACGATTAACCGTATTTCGACACAAGATTTTCTCAATATCAAAATAATCTTGCCGCCTTTGGAAGAGCAAAAGCGACAGTTTTTTGAAATGCGCGGCGTAATTGAAGAAAAAGCGATTGCCCAAGAACAACTTTCTATTGCTATAAAAGAAATTGAAACAACCGAATATGATGTAATCGCGGCAATTACGCACAACTTGAATCAAAAACTCGGACAAATCGTAGATGATTACGGCACGTTGATGCTTTTTCTACAAACCAAAGAAAAAACGCAGATGCCGATTAGATTTGATGAAATGTTGCGTCCGATGAGAAACGGCGAATCATTTGACAATATTCCGACGTTTTCAAAAGTGGCAAATCGTCTTCAAAATAATTTGCTGGACACGGCTTACACGATGAAAACAACTGAAAATATCTTGCAAAAGAGTGTGATAAACACTGAAGAAGTTGATATTATCAAATTTTTTAAGAAATCAATTAAAGCCGATTTTGAAAACCCTCATTTTACACTCAAGATTGAATCTAAGTTGAAATCATTGATTGTTTTAGCTGATATAAATGCCCTTAAAGATGCTTTTCGCAATTTGATTGAAAACGCAAAAAAACACGGCTTCACGCATAATGACCAGAATTATCGGATTGTTTTTGAAATCTCTAAATTTACAGACAATTCAGGTGATAATTTTGCGCGGATAGTTTATAAAAATAATGGCAATCCGTTTCCAAAAAGTTACAGATTTGAAGATTATATTCGGCTCGGCACAAGAATGGGAAAAAACAAAGGCACAGGTATCGGAGGATTCTTTGTAAAAAAGGTGATTGACTTACACAAAGGTAGTTTCAAAGAAATTACTTTACACGAAAACAATCAAGAAACCTTTCAAGTTCAAATGGAAATTTTATTACCTTTGGCAGATTAAATTGCATATATGAAAACATACAATATTTTACTGATTGATGATGACAAAGAGGTCGTTGAACCCCTTAGCACTTTTGCCAGTCAATTTGGAATTGCTAAATTTGATGCCGATATAATCATAACTGACCGCCAAAATTGGCAAGACGGATCGGAATTGCTCGAGAAAGAATACTTTCACGCACTAATTCTTGATGCCCAATGTATTATTGAAACCGACCAAGTAGATGATAATTTCGACTTTCTGCCAGTTGCGCTCGAAAGACTCAAAGAAATTGAGCGAAAACAAGACCGACATATTCCCTTTGTAATAAATACGGGCTATTTTGGCGAAAAAGAAGTCCGAATGATGCAAAGATTGATAACTGAAAGGCGAGGCAAAATATTCTCAAAAACATTACCAAAAGACGAAATGTTTGAATACCTTTTGACAGAAATTGAAATGGCGGAAAATACCAAAATTGAAAAGCAATATGCCGATGTTTTTGAGGTTTTCGATAAAGGTTTTTTAGATGCAACTTTCAGAACGCATTTACTAAAATTATTGAAAACTTCAAATTCCGACGACTCAACGGAAATAAAGAAAAATTTAGCATTATTGAGAAGCTTGCAAGAGCAAATTTTTCAAACACTCAACAAGAAAGATAACCAAATCGTTCCAGATAAAGCGGCAAAACCTAAAGTAAGATTTTGGGAAGCGCAAAAACACTTATCAGGAAATATAACAAATATTTCATCGGACAGATTTAATAAAGATTTTCAACCAACAACAAAAGTTTTCCAAAATGATTCGATCAAGAACTTGTCCGAGTGTATCTATAAAATTGCAAGTGATGATGGTTCTCATAATCCTTATGAAAATACGCCATTACCAAATAAATACACTGTTCAAAGTCTTACATTTGCTTTTTTAGAACAGTTACTTTGGTTTAAGAAAATAATGAGTTAAATTTGACTCTAATGAGAACCGATTTTCAGCAAATTATTGCATCACCCGTTTTGGCTTATCAGGAAGGTTTGCGTTTTTTTATGGGTGAAGGAACTTTGAATGAAACACTGCGGCGTGTGACGAAGGATTTGGAAAATCGCGGTATCGAATACAGTTTGATCGGCGCGGTTGCGCTCAATCAACACGGTTATCGGCGTTTTACCGAAGATATTGATTTGCTTTTGACGCGCGAAGGATTGGAAAAATTTCAGAAAGAATTGGTCGGTTTGGGTTATCGTCCGGCTTTTGAAGGCGCAACGAAAAAGTTTCGCACGACGCAGGAAAACGTGACTGTCGAAATAATCACGGCGGGCGAATTTCCCGGCGACGGTAAACCGAAAGCGGTCGTTTTTCCGAATCCGACGGAAAATCAAACGGAAATTGACGGCATTAAAACGCTGACGTTGGAAAAACTCGTTGAATTAAAACTTGCGTCGGGAATGACCGCGCCGCATCGTTTGAAGGATTTGGCGGATGTGCAGGAACTTATTAAAGTCAAAGATTTAAAGGCGGATTTTGCTGAAAAACTCGATCCTTTTGTGCGCGAAAAGTTTTTAGAACTGCAAAAAGCAGTCGCGGAATTTGAGAACTAAATGTTAATTTATCACATCGTTTTGCCCGAAGTTTGGGAAAATTTTAAAGAAAAAGAAGAATACGAAGCCGAAAGTTTGAATTCGGAAGGTTTCATACATTGCAGTTTTGCCGAACAGCTCGACGGCGTTTTGCAAAGATATTATAAAGATGCGGAAAATGTTTTGATCTTGACGCTCGATACGGAAAAATTAACGTCGAAATTGATTAATGAACCTTCGACCAACAACGAGATTTATCCGCATATTTACGGGAAAATAAACAAATCTGCGATTGTTGAAATTAATGAAAGAATAGTAAATTAACAGGGATAACAAGATAGACAAGGATCAAATAATGTTTCAAAAATCCTTTTCATCCTGTCATCCCTGTTAATTTTATAAAAATGCACGAAAATTTTGCCAAAGTCGTCAAACCGAAATCGGAAGAAGCCGAGCTTCTCGCGCAGATCGATTTTGCGCGTTTGCCCGAACATATCGCCGTGATCATGGACGGCAACGGGCGTTGGGCGAAACAGCGCGGAAAGCCGCGAATTTTCGGGCATCGCGAAGGCGCGGAATCCGTTCGCGCGATTTTGGACACTTGTGCGCGACTTCAGATCAAAGCCGTTACGCTTTACGCTTTTTCGACCGAAAATTGGAAACGACCGGAAGACGAAGTTTCGGGTTTGATGCAGATGCTCAAACTTTATCTTAAAAAAGAACTGAAAAGCGTACATAAAAACAATATTCGTTTTCAAGCGATCGGGAAAATCGACGGTTTAGGTGCGGATTTGCAGAAAGAACTCGCCGCCGCGATGAAGTTTACGGCACAAAATACGGGAACGATTTTAAGCGTTGCGCTCAATTACGGCGGACGCGCGGAAATTACGGAAGCGGCAAAACTTGCGGCGAAAAATTTGGTCGCGCAAGGCAAATCGCTCGACGAATTGAGTGAAGCTGACATTGCCGAGAATCTTTACACGGCAAATTTGCCCGAAGTTGATCTACTAGTTCGCACAAGCGGCGAATTTCGTATCTCGAATTTTCTTTTATGGCAGTTGGCTTACAGCGAAATTTATGTCACGCCGACGCTTTTTCCCGATTTTCGCCGCGCCGAAATTTTCAAAGCGATCCTTGATTTTCAAAAACGCGAACGCAGATTCGGCGGAGTCGAAGCTAAATAAAATATGTCTGAAATTCGTCAAATACTTGATGAATTAGAATTTGATTCAAAATGGATTGAATTAGAATTTGTCGCGCCCGAACAACTTTTCGCTTTTTGGAAAGAATATAAAAAAGGCGAAGACAATCATAAAGAACACTATCGTTGGCGAGCTTTCAAAGAATATCTTAAAAACAATAAATCGATAGAAGAAAGCAATTTGCGGGAACTTTATCGATTGGGCGAAATCGATAACGACAGTATGGGAGTTTCTATGAGAATCGAGATTCTTAAACGAAATGATTGTCCTGCCGATTTAATCGATAAAGCATTAAATTCAGGCGATAAAGATTTAATTAAATTCGTCGAAAGAAAACTGAGTTTTGAACAATAAATGAATTCCAGACTTTTAACTGCAATTATTGCATTGCCGATTTTGATTTTGTCGGTGATTTTGCCGTATCTTTTGCCGCAATATTCTGCGGCAAATTGGCTTTTTTTGGTGATCGCGGTTTTGGCTCTCGGCGCGGGACTTTTTGAATTTTTCACGCTCACGAAAAAACTCGAATTAAAAGCCGACGCCGCTGTCGCTTATCTTTGTTCGGCGGCTTTTTTCGTCGCGTTTCTTTTCGACGCACCGACAAAATCGCCCGATCTTCTGCTTTTGACGCTCATTTTTACGATGATCTTAACGCTCGTCACGCAGACTTTTCGTTTTCAAGCGGATTTTTCAAAAATGCTGACAGGCGTCGGCGTCACGATTCTCGGCATTTTGTATGTTGCATTTTTGGGCGGATTTATCGTTTCGATGCGCGTCGGTTTTACCGAATCGATCGTCCCGCATCTTTCGACCAAACTGCTCGGATTTTTCTTTTTCGCCGTGATGGGCGCAGACGCGGGCGGCTATTACATCGGCAAGAATTTCGGCAAACACAAGCTCGTTCCGAAAGTTTCGCCCGGCAAAACTTGGGAAGGCGTGATCGGCGGAATCCTTTTCAGTTCTGCGTTTGCGGCGATTTCGACCGCGACTTTTTTCCCCCAATTGCCTTACAAAATCTCGATTCCGCTCGCGATCGTAATGACCGTTACCGGACTTTTCGGCGATCTGGCGGAAAGCGCGATGAAACGCGGCTCAAATACAAAAGACGCGGCAAATATCTTACCCGGACACGGCGGTTTGCTCGATCGTTTAGACAGTTTGCTTTTCAACGCGCCGATTCTTTATTACTTCGCGCGGTTTTATTTTTAACTTTTTTCACGAATCGAGTTTTTGAAAAATATCAAAAGCTATTTCTTTTCATCGCTGTCAAAGTGTTTTTCTCGGCTGATTTTATCGTAAATCCAAGTATTTCTCCTTCCGATTACTGCTGTTTTCGCCAATCTTGTTTCGGACAAAAATGATTAAGGAATCTAATTTCCGTATTTCCATTCAAACTATCGAAAAAGAGTCTTCAAGAGATATTTCAAAAAAATAATTTGCTTTTTTTTTACGAATAAGGTAAAAATTACAAGTAACAGTAAATTGGTCTGTCCAATTAAATCAAAATTGGACTTTGGTAATACTAACAGAGAAATATTTGAACGATTATTCTTATAGTTAAGCGATTATTTCGTTTTTACACAAGAAATAAAATGTTTCGAACCCAAAATATATCTTTGTCTTGTTTCAGTTCTGAGTTGTGAAGAAATCAAAACCAGAGCCAAACACAACTTTATATTTAGAAAACAAATTGGTTATGCCGATAATGGAAACAAAAGTATGGTTCCATTTTTATTTTATAGAATAGGTTAAGCGATTAACTGCAAAATCAAATTTCAATAAAAGAACACAGGAAGGTAAAAATATGAAGAAAAATTTAAGAATCGTCTTGGTGCTCGCTTTTACATTGATGTTCGCAATGTTTGCGAATGCGCAGTATTTGATGGAAAATCTCGGTCGCGGCGTAGTTGCGGTCAGGCAAAATCCGACGGATGTTTATGTCGGCTGGCGTTTTTTGGGAACTGAATCTGCAAATGTCAGTTTCAATGTTTACCGTTCGGCAAACATTGAAACTCCAGTTTTGCTGAATCCGATGCCGATCACCGATTCGACGAATTTTGTCGATACGACTGCCGATCTTACTCAATCAAATTCATATTTTGTCGTTCCTGTCATTAAAAATGTCGAGCAAACGCCAAGCGCATCATTTACGCTTCCGGCAAATTCGCCGGAACAGCAATATTTGAACCTTCCGCTGCAAATCCCCGCAGGCAGCACGACTCCGGCGGGTGATTCTTACTCTTACAACGCCAACGATGCTTCGGTCGGCGATCTCGACGGCGACGGCGAATATGAAATTCTGCTGAAATGGGATCCTTCAAATTCGCAGGACAATTCGCTCAGCGGTTACACGGGAAATGTTTATATCGACGCTTACAAATTGGACGGAACGCGTCTTTGGCGCATCGATCTCGGGCGCAATATTCGCGCCGGAGCGCATTATACGCAGTTTATGGTTTACGACCTCGACGGCGACGGAAAAGCTGAAATTGCTTGTAAAACCGCGCCCGGAACGGTTGACGGTCAAGGTCAGAACGTAATTTTGGCGGGCGACGATCCGAATGCGGATTACCGCAATACTTCGGGCTACATTCTTTCCGGTCCCGAATATTTGACGGTTTTCAACGGTTTGACGGGTGCGGCGATGGCAACCGTAAACTATAATCCGCCGCGCGGAACGGTCAGCGATTGGGGCGATAATTACGGAAACCGCGTGGACAGATTTTTGGCGGGAATTGCTTATCTCGACGGCAGACGACCGAGTTTGATTATGGCACGCGGTTACTACACACGCGCTTTCGTCGCTGCCTACGATTGGCGCAACGGTCAGCTTACAAATCGTTGGAATTTCGATACGGGACACACGGGCACGTCGAATCCTTATTCAAATTGGCGCGGACAAGGCTCACACGCTTTGACGGTCGGCGACGTTGACCAAGACGGACGCGACGAAATCACTTACGGTGCGGCGGCGATCGATGATGACGGGTCGGGGCTTTATTCGACGCTCATCGGACACGGCGACGCACTTCATTTGAGCGATATGGATCCGACGCGTCCGGGACAAGAAGTTTGGATGGTTCACGAAGACCCGGGCAGTTACGGACCTTACGGCGCGGAGTTCAGAGATGCGAAAACAGGCGCGATCATTTTCGGTGTCAGCGGCGAAGGAGCCGATGTCGGGCGCGGCGTTGCGGGCGACATCGATCCGCGTTATTTAGGTTATGAAATGTGGGCGGCACGCGGCGGATTGCGGACAAACACAGGTGTTTTAATAACTACGAGCCGCCCGAGTCAGATGAATTTTATGAGTTGGTGGGACGGCGATCTTTTGCGTGAAATACTCGATAACACCACGATTTCCAAGTGGGATTGGAACACAAATACGTCGAGTCCGCTGCTTGCGCCGACCGGAGTTTCGTCAAATAACAGCACAAAGGCAACACCATCGCTGTCGGCGGACATTCTCGGCGACTGGCGCGAAGAAGTAATCTGGCGAACTTCAGATAACACGGCTTTGCGAATTTATACGACAACGATTCCGACGACTAACAAAATTTATACATTGATGCACGATCATCAATATCGTGCAGCGATCGCTTGGCAGAATACGGGTTATAATCAGCCGCCGCATCCGAGTTTTTACATTGGTGATGGAATGTCTGCACCGCCGACACCGAATATCGTGACATCGCTCGCACAGCTTCCGCCTGAATTGCCGAGCGTCAATTCGATCAACCGTTTCAATCCTTTTCCGCAAACGACCGGAGCGGCAGGCGTGACGTTCAGAGTTACTTTCAATACGCCCGTCACGGGAGTTGACGCGACGGATTTTACTTTGAACACGACCGGAACTGTGACAGGAACGATCAGCGGCGTAACGGCTTTGAGCGATCTTGCATACAACGTAACCGTCAGTTCGATGTCAGGCGCAGGATTGGTCAGATTAGACCTTAAATCGAGCGGAACCGGAATCACGGGCGCGGGCGGAGTGCCAATCACGAGCGGCTTTACGACCGGACAAACTTATAATCGGATCGGCACGCTTGCCTGGATCAATCCTCTGAGCGGCGGATTTTGGGGCGACGGCACGAACTGGGACAGCGGAATCATTGCTGACGGACTCGAAAATAATCCGATCTTCGGTAATTTCGATCTGACCTCAAATAATACCGTAAATCTTGATTCGCCGCGCACACTTTCGGGAATGACCTTCGGCGATACGAATACCGCAAGTGCGGCTAGCTGGATCGTTTCCGACGGCGGAAATCCCGACAATACTTTGACGCTCGATGTCACGAGCGGCGTTCCCGTCATTACCGTCAATCAGCTCGGAACCGGCGCAACTGCGAGAATCGACACAATTCTGGCAGGAAACGACGGCTTAGCCAAAGCCGGAGCCGGAGTTTTGGAAATTACCAAACCCGTCGCAATTACCGGACAAACCAATGTTAATGCGGGAACGCTTCGTTTCGGCACGGGCAGCACGATGACGACAAGTACGGTCAATGTCGCCGCCGGAACGGGACAACTCGACATTAACGGCGGTTCGTTTACGGCGACAGGCGCAACGACCGTCAACGGAAGCGGCGGAACTTTGGTCGTCAATAGCGGAAGCGGAATTTTCGCAGCCGTCAATACAAACAATACGTCAAACGGTTTGATCCGTGTCAATGGCGGAACTTTCAGTGCTTCGAGCATCAATATTCCGCGCAGCAGCGATGCATCGCCGTCGTATGGAGTCGGATTCGTCGTTACAGGCGGCACGGCGAATGTTTCGGGAACGGTCGGTGTCGGAACGAACAATTCTTGGGGTTCGATGTCGGTCGAAGGCGGTTCTTTGACCGTCGGCGGAGCGGTCACGGTCGGCAATCAAACATCTGCAAACCGCGGCGGACAATTGCGCGTCACGAACGGCAATTTCACCATTACTAATGCCGACAGTCTGATTCTCGGTCGCCGTGCTGCAAATGTTTCAAACGCCAACTTCCTCGGCGGAACGAGCACGCTCGAAAAGATCATTCTCGGATTCGACAGCACCGTGAGTTCGGGTTCGGCGGCTTTGACGCTCAATGGCGGAACGCTCTATCTCGGAAGCGGCGGTTTGGTGAGAAACGGTTCCGGCACATTTACTTCGACCGTGACTTTACAAAGCGGAACGGTCGGCGCAAAAGCCGATTGGTCAACGATCGTTCCGGCAACGCTTTCAGGAAATGTCACTTTCAGAACTGCGGACGCGAGCGGAAATCCGTTCAACATCACGATCGATTCTATCTTGTCAGGAACGGGCGGTTTCACAAAAACCGGAAACGGTACGCTTACTCTTTCAGCCGCAAACACTTACGCAGGAACGACCGACATCAATGCCGGAACCTTGTTAGTTAATGGAAGTTTGTCGTCAGGCGGCGGTGTTGTAAATGTCAACGGCGGCGGAACGCTCGGCGGAAACGGCTCGATCAATCGACAGATCAATCTGAACTCGGGCGGAAAGATCGCGCCGAACGGAACGCTCAATGCGAGTTCGGTAAATTGGAACAGCGGCGGCGAGCTTAATTTCGACATCGGCACGACTTCCGATACGTTGAATATCAGCGGTGCTTTGACGAAGATTAGTGCAAGTCCGCGTTCGGAACTCGGTTCAGGACTTTACCGAATCGTATTTAACGGAGGTTCGGGAATCAATTCCGGCACGACTTACACGATTCTTAATTTCGGTTCGACGAACTTTACGGCTGCCGATTTTACATTTTCTGGACTTCCGGCAGGAATTTCTGGTTTCTTTACCGTCAACGGCGGAAATCTGCAATTTACCGCGCAAGCCGTAACATCTGCAAACGCAACGGTCAGCGGTTCGGTCAGAGATCAAAACGGTAACGGAGTTGCGAGAGCAACTGTCGAACTTATCGATCAAAACGGCATCCGAAAAACTGCGGTGACGAACAGCTTCGGAATTTATAATTTTGAAGATATTCCGTCGGGACAAACCTACGTTTGCAGAGTTTCGAGAAAAGGTTTCGCTTCGGCAAATCAAGTCGTGACGGTAAATTCTTCGATCTCGGACTTGGATTTCGTCTTGCCGTCAAATTAGTGAATTTCACTTTATTCAACCAAAAAGGAAAGTTTCTTTAATTATGAAGAAGCTTTCCTTTTTTATTCGTTGAATATTTTCAACACGAAAACTGTTGTGAAAACACAGAAGATCGCGTTTTATTTTGCGCCCGTTACAACTTTCGATAATTCTCGAACATCATTTAATTCGGAGAAAAAAATGAAAAAGAATTTTCTGGACGCGATCGATGTAAAAACTCCTTGCGATGAAAGTTGGGAAGAAATGACGGGCAATAACGAAGTTCGTTTTTGCTCGCATTGCGCGAAAAACGTTCACAATATTTCGGCGATGACGCGCACGAAAGCTGAAAAACTCGTTAAGGATTCAAACGGACAAATTTGCGTCAGATACGTCAAAAATCCGCAAGGAAAAATCGTAAATCTTCCGCCGAAACTGACGCAAATAAAACGCCGAGCCGCGCTCGCCGCCGGAGTTTTGGCGGCTTCTTTGACGCTTTCGACGCAGGCTTATTCGCAAGGCGAACCGCTTTTGAAAGTAAAAACTACCCAAACTCAAAAGGATAATTCGTTAAATTCAACTGAAAAGCAAAAGTTTTCGCGAGTTTTCGGCGAAATTAAAGATGAAGCCGAAGGCTTGATTCCAAAAGCAAAAATCACTTTGCGAAATACTTCGACAGGAAAAATCCGTGAAACTTCTTCAAATGACGATGGGTTTTATGAATTCAAAGATGTCGAACCTGCAATTTATGAACTGACGGCTGAAAGCCTCGGTTTTGCAATGCTGAAATTGACTAAAATCGAAGTTTTAAAGGATGCTGATTTAAACGAAAATCTGACTTTAACCGCAGGAGAAGCAACCGTCGGAATATTTATAATTGCCGATGATCTTGAAGCACTTCCTGATATAAAGCCAGCCGAAAACATTCAACAACAAACGCTTTTGGAGTTGCCTGTTAATGATCGAAATATTAGAGCAATGGGTTTGATGTCATTGCCTCAAACCGAAACAAAACCGACCAAAAAAAACGCTAAATCCAAAAAGAAAAAGAAGAAAACGTAAATGAATTTGCCAATTTCCGTCAAAGTCCTGTATTATCTCACTTGACATTTTATGAACGCAGTTCGTTTTAATGACAATAATAATTGATCGGCGTGAGCGTTAAATTTAGCGTTCCGCCTTTCGTTTGTCATAAATCGAAAGGCGTTTTTTATTTTGGGAAGAATTTTCATCCACAGATAAACACGGATAGACACAGATAAAAATAAAATTTTATAAGATAAAACTATCCAAAATTATCTGAGTTAATCTGTGTGCATCTGTGGATAATTTTGTATTTTATGCTTGATACTTTAGGAAATTTGGAAAAAACTCATTCGTGCGGCGAACTGCGCGAAACTAATGTCGGCGAAAAGGTCGTTTTGATGGGTTGGGTTGCGAAAAAGCGCGACTTCGGCGTTTTCACTTTTATTGATCTGCGCGACCGCGACGGCGTGACGCAGATCGTCGTTTCGGAAGAAACCGACAAAGACGCGCATTCGAAAGCGAAACTTTTGCGCGGCGAATATGTCGTTGCCGTCAAAGGCGAAGTTTTTAAGCGCGATGAAGGTGCAAGAAACGCGAAACTCGCAACCGGCGACATCGAAGTTCACGTGCACGAAATTTTGATCTTGAACGACGCGAAAACTCTGCCGTTCGAGCTTGAAAAAGTCGGTTCGCAAAATTTAGCGAGTGAAGATTTGCGCCTTAAATATCGTTATTTGGATTTGCGCCGACCGCAGCTTGCGCACAATATTCGGATGCGTGCAAAAGCCGTCAAAGAAATCCGCAATTATATGGATAATTTAGGTTTCACGGAAATCGAAACGCCGATCTTGCTGAAATCTACGCCCGAAGGCGCACGCGATTTCGTCGTTCCTTCGCGCATTCACAGCGGGAAATTTTTCGCGCTTCCGCAATCGCCGCAAATCTTGAAACAGATTTGTATGATTTCGGGTTTGGACAAATATTATCAGATCGCGCGTTGTTTCCGCGACGAAGATTTACGCGCCGACCGTCAACCCGAATTTACGCAATTGGACGTTGAAATGTCGTTTGCAAATCAGGAAATGATTTACCGCGTGATCGAAGGAATGTTCACGAGCGTTTTGCGTTTAATTGACGTTGAACTTCCGAATCCGTTTCCGCGAATGACTTATGCCGAAGCAATGCGCCGTTTCGGTTCGGACAAACCCGATCTGCGTTTCGAAATGGAACTCGTTGATTTGTCGGACAATTTCAAAGGAACTGATTTCGCACCATTTGCGTCCGTTTTGGAAAACAAAGGCGAGATAAAAGCGATCGTCGTGAAAGGAAAAGCCGATTATTCGCGCAAAGTTACCGACGATTTACAGGAATTCGTCAAACGCTACGGCGCGAGCGGCTTGGCTTGGATCAAGTTCGGCGATGAACTCAATTCTTCGCTTTTGAAAGTTCTCGGCGAAGCGAAAATCGCGGAACTCGCAACATCTGCGAAAGCGGAAAAAGGCGACGCAGTTTTGATCGTCGCAGGTAAAAAATCGGTCGTTGCCGCTGCGCTCGGTGCGTTAAGAATCGAAGTTGCGAAACGTGAAAATTTAATCGACCGCAATGCGTATAAACCTTTGTTGGTCACGGAATTTCCGATGTTTGAATACAACGACGAAACCGGAAATTACGACGCGGCGCATCATCCGTTTACGTCGCCGATGGATGAAGATTTGGAAAAATTCAAGACCGCGATCGAGGATGAATCGCAGCGGCATTTGCTCGGCGAAGTTCGCGCAAAGGCTTACGATGCAGTAATTAACGGCTACGAATGCGCGGGCGGTTCGATTCGTATTCATCAAAAATCGGTGCAGGCTTTGAACTTCAAAGCTCTGGGTTTGACCGACGAAGTTGCACGTGCACGTTTCGGATTTTTCCTCGACGCGCTCGAATACGGAACGCCGCCGCACGGAGGTTTCGCCGCCGGAATCGAACGAACCTGTATGATCTTGTGCGGCACTGAAAACATCCGCGACGTGATGGCTTTCCCGAAAACCGCGTCGGCGCAAGATTTAATGATGGATTCGCCGGGTGATGTCGATGTTTCGCAGTTGAAAGAATTGAGCATCAAGATTACGGATTAATTATGAAAAACGACAAGTTTCTTTTGACTTTTGAGCACACCAAACATCCAGAAGAAATGCGTATTCATACAGATTTAAACGGTTTGGAAAATTTAATTGATGAATTAACCAAACTGTTCAATTCTGCCAAGACTGGAAAAAGTGATCATACACATCTAATGACGGAAGAATGGGGCGGCTACGAATTATCTTCCGATAGTCAAGGCGGAGCAATAATAAATCATGTCAAAGTTTATTGTTGGAACGAGAATAGAATCGTTGAATAATTTTAAGGCAAGCGTTATGCTTGCCTTTTATTTGCAATTTTTTACGAAAATATTGCGAACATAAAATATTAATTTGACGTAAATTTAAGAAGCAATGGCAAAATCAAAATTCGATACCAATCCGCTCGATCCCGAGTTTCCCGAAAAAATTCGTGAAGCGCAGACGAACGTTTTGCCGAAGAATGAGTATCAAACGGCAGAATTTCCGCGCGGAAGCGTGACTGAAGAAGAAACGCGCAAGTTTGATAATCAGGATTTCAGCGCGTATCAATCGCCTTTTAACGGGCAAAATGTTCCCGCCAATTATCACACCACGCCGCTTTATACTCCGCCGAATATGAGCCAATCTTCTTCGACGCGTAAGGTCGATAAAATCGGTCTGCCGGAGAATATTTTGACGGCTTTGCCTTATATTCCTTGGTTCGTCGGTATGATTGCGGGTTTGATCGTTTTGTTTGTCGTTCCGAAATCCGAAGCCAAAGCGCGTTTTCACGCGGCACAGGGACTTGCGGCGCATATCGGGATTTTGATTATCGGCGCGATTCTGAGCGGTTTGGGCAATGTCACGGATTTCGCCGATGTCGGCAACGGTATTTTTCAAGTTGTGACCACGATCATGCTGATAATCTTTGCGATCAAAGCGTGGCAAGGAAAACCGATCCACATCGAAGCAGTCGAAAGTTTGACCGAATGGCTCGAAGAAAAGATTCAGCCGAAAGCGTAAATTTCAGGAGAAGATCGAATGTATTGTGCAAATTGCGGAAGCGAAATAAGCGCGGGATTGAATTTTTGCAAGACGTGCGGAATGCGGCTTTTCAATGAGGAAACGCCGAGCGGCTCGAATAATATTTTGATCACGTTGGTCGTGACCTTCGGTGTCGTGACGATCGTCGGCTTGGGAATTTTGATCGCGCTCATCGCCTTGCTTTTAGATCGCGGCGCAACCGAAAAAGTAATTACAATGACGATCGTTTTTTATCTTGCAAGTTTGACGGCGATCGAATTCGTGCTCGGCAGTCAGATTTCCAAACTTATTTCCGCGAATGTCCGCAGTGAAAAACGCCGCAACACGCCCGAAATCGTTCAGCCGCCCGTCCAACTTTATGCGCGCAACACGGCGCAATTAAACGAACCGACGCAAGCACCTGCGAGTGTGACAGATCATACGACGCGCATTTTCGACAAAGTTCCGCTCAAGGAAAACTAAACAGCTTTTTACCCGTGAAATTGAAGGAAAGGATGAATAAATCCTTTCCTTTTTTGCTTTTATACGATTCTTTTACGGCAAAAATGGTTAAGTTTTCAGCTTGTGAAATATAATTTTCGCCTTTGGGCTTTGCACCAAAACCCTAAAAGTTTAAGCGGTTTGAACTCTGAACGCGTTCGAGCAGCTTCCAAATATCGATTGAGTGCAAAATGTCTTTCTTAAGCAGTTTTGGTGCAAAGCCTGATAACTGATAGTGGATAACGAACTACTAACAATTATCCGTTATCCACTATCAGTTATCCGTTATCTTAAAAATGGCGCGAGCAGGCTGAGCATTGCAATGATGACAATTGCGCCGAAGATGTCTAAAAGCACACCGTATTTGACCATTTTCATCAGCGGAACGTGACCTGAGCCGTAAACGATGGCGTTGCAGGGCGTGGAAACGGGCAGCATAAAACCGAGCGACGAACCGAAGGTTGCGCCGAGCGCGGGAATCAAAGGATTTACGCCCTGCGATTGCGCGATGGCGATGACGACCGGCACGACCATATTTGCCGAAGCCGTGTTTGAAGTCGTTTCGGAAAGAATTACCGCGACAAAAACCGAGGCGGCGAGCAAGCCGAATTCGCCGTGAAGCGGCAAAAGCGCGGTCATATTTCTGCCGACCGCTTCAGCAAGTCCGGTCTGAAACGACAAAACGCCGAGCGCGAATCCGCCGCCGTAAAGCAGAACCACGCCCCAATCTATTTTCACGGCTTCGTCCCAAGTGATCGCCTTTTCGCCCTTTTTATTTCCGGGTAATAGAAAAAGTAAAACCGCGCCGACGACCGCGCCGACGGCTTCGGGCAGACGCGCGTTGACGAATTTGTAAATCTCGCTCGTATCGCCTGCAAAGAGCGCGATCAAACCCGAAAATACCCATAAAACGACGGCGACCGCAAAGGCGATCACGGTCGATTTTTGTCCGCGTGTCCAATTTCCCAAGCTCCGTTTTTCGCGCTCGATCATTTCCGCGCTTCCGGCAATTTCTTTCACTCCGGCGGGCGCGAGATAATTTAAATACAGAAATAAAAAGAGATACAAAACGATAACGACGGGCGCGCCGATCATCATCCATTCAAAAAATGAAATTTCCGCCTTCAAAATCTGGCGGATAAAACCGAGACCGATGACGTTCGGCGGCGTTCCGATGGGCGTTGCAAGTCCGCCGATCGATGCGGAAAACGAAGTTATCAGCATCATCGCCGTCGCGTAATTTGCGTTGATCTTATAGATGTCGCATGCTGACGCTGTATTCGGGTCGAGGCTACGC
>DAITPE010000029.1:0-17688 GCA_036833775.1 Pyrinomonadaceae bacterium
CCCGCCGAAGTCGAAAGTCCGACGCTCGAAACGGTCGAATTTCATCATCTGAAAAATTTTCAAAATGTCGCATTTGAAGAAATAAATCCGCGAATTTTCAGTGAAGTGATGCGCGACATCGATCTGGTGGTTTCGGTCGCACACGCGGGCGGAGTCGATGCCGAAGCGAGCCATTCTTCGATCGAAATGCGAAACATTTTGTTGCGAGAAACTCTGCGTTTATTCCGTTTGGAAAACGTCGAGATCAGCGGAAATCACGCGAAAATCAAAGGAAAAATGGGCGATTACAGCGTTCATTTGGGAAGTGCGGTCGTTTTCAAAATGCCCGGAACGTATCTTTCGATCTTGCCCGTTCATTCACAACAACGCGGCAGAATTTTCCTGCCTTTTGCCGACGACGATCCGAAATCTGCTGAACTTATTTCAAAGGTTTTACTGCTCGCAAGAGACAACGAAATTCAAGACCCGACGATTTTGCGCCAACTTAGTGAAACATTCTAAAAGTTCGAGCCGTTTAGTATAATTTTTGGAAAACAAGGGAAAATTCAATGATCAAAGTTGAAAATTTAGTAAAAAAATACGCTGATTTTGTCGCCGTTGACGACGTTTCATTCGAAGTCAAAAAAGGTGAAATTTTCGCTTTTTTAGGACCGAACGGAGCCGGAAAAACGACAACGATCAAAATGTTGACGACGCTTCTAAAACCGACGGATGGAACGATCACGCTCGACAGTCTCGACCCGACGCGTTCGCCTAACGAAGCGCGGCAGAGTTTCGGCATAGTTTTTCAAGACCCGAGTCTGGACGATCAATTGACCGCGCTCGAAAATATGGAGCTTCACGGCGTTTTGTATCACGTTCCACGCAAAATCCGTCACGAACGCACCGAAATGCTTTTGAAATTGTTTGAACTTTGGGAAAGGCGTGACGCTTTTGTTAAAGAATTTTCGGGCGGAATGAAACGCAGATTGGAAATTGCGCGCGGCTTTTTGCATACGCCGAAGATTCTTTTTCTCGACGAACCGACGCTCGGACTCGATCCGCAAAGCCGCAATCAGCTTTGGACGCACGTTAAAAATCTGAACCGCGATGAGCAAGTGACGGTTTTTCTGACAACGCATTATATGGACGAAGCCGAGCGCGTCGCCGACCGTATTGCGATCATCGATCACGGTAAAATCGTCGCGCAAGGTTCGCCGCAGGAATTGAAAGATCAAACCGAAACGGAATCGCTGGAAGAAGCTTTTCTGGCTTTGACAGGTTCTTCGATCCGCGACGAAAAAGCGGACGCAAATGCACAAATGCGCGTGATGGCGAATATGTGGAGGAAACGCTAAGATGAATGCGATCTATATTTTATGGTTGCGCGAATTGAAAAGATACTGGCGTTCGAAAGCGCAGATAATTGCGTCTTTAGGTCAGCCTTTGCTTTATCTTTTAGTTCTCGGATTCGGTCTCGGACCGGTTTTTCAAAAAGCCGGCAACGGAAGCTATCTGCAATTTATGGCACCCGGCGTAATCGGAATGACGGTTTTGTTTTCGTCCGTTTTTTCGGGAATCGGTTTACTTTGGGACAGGCAATTCGGTTTTTTGAAGGAAACTCTCATCGCGCCCGTTCCGCGAATCACGGTGATGATCGGCAAAACTCTCGGTGGCGCAACCGTTGCAACGATTCAGGGAACGCTCGTGATGATCGTTTGCATTATCGCCGGATTTCGTCCAGTCAGTTGGATGAATCTTCCGCTTGCGTTTCTTTTTATGATCTTGACGGCGATCGTTTTCAGCGGATTGGGAATGGCGATCGGTTCTGGATTGAAAGATATGCAGGGTTTTCAGCTCATTATGAATTTTCTCGTGATGCCGATTTTCTTTCTTTCCGGTGCATTGTTTCCGCTTAATAATTTGCCGAAAACTCTCGATTGGATTACAAAAATCGATCCTTTAACTTACGGCATTGACGGTCTGCGCGGCGTTCTGATCGCTGCCAATCATTACGACATCTTTTTGAATTTTTCGGTTCTCGGCATCGTCGCGGTTTTATTTTTGATTCTCGGTGGATATTTATTTTCAAAAATTCAAATCTGAAAATCATTTGCTTAAACCGCTCAAAATAAACGTGCGTAACTCGCGGAAAGTCAGATTTTCACGCGTCATCAAATTTGAACGAAAATCGAGTGCGAGAAGTCTTTCGTTGTAAATTCGCACGACATTGAAATCGGTTTTCTTTTTATTTTTAAGGCTTGCGAGATAATTCTTCGGAAAATCCGCAAGTTTTTTCTCTGCCGTTAATTCAAAAACTTCGATTTCGATCGGCGTAAATTCGCCGCGTTTGGAAACGAAAACGTGATTTCCGCTTTCAGTCTCGGAGATGTCAAAAGCAAAATTTCCTTCGAGCAGAAGAAACAACTCAAAATAATCGGTTTCAATGTCGTGCGAATTGTAATCCGAAACTTTCAAACCCAGTTCCTGACCGAAAAGTTTGCGGTAATTTATAAGAAGTTCGGGAATCACGGTTTTGCCGAAATAAATATCCGCACAGCGAAAAGCCATCACGCATTTTGCGTCGAGCGGTTTTTGCAAATTGTCCGCAACTGTCTGCAAAAGCAGTGTTTCGCGCCAAACGTCTTGAATATAATCCGAAACCGATTCGCCGAAAAATCGATTTTCCTGCGAAAGATTTTTTAGTTTTGCAGACAAATTCGATTCGGATAAAAACTCGGAAAAATCAATTTCCGCATCTTTCAGTGAAACGAGTTGGCGCGAATCGTTTTTTGCCTTTTTACTTTTCACTTTTGCCTTTTCGTCGTTCCATTTGTCGGCGCGTTCGATCATTCGTTCGATGCGTTTGATGTATTCGAGAACGAGAAAATAACGCGTTTGATTTTCATCGTTTGGAATGATTTCGCCTTTCGGTTTGAGATTTTCAATAATATCTTCGATGCGATTGAGAACGTCTTCGATCTTGTCTAATTCACTCTGAATATTTGAAAAATCGTGCGTTTGCCAGAAAGACATTTCCGTTGCAAAGGGTTTTATTTCTTCAACTTGCGTTACAAATTTTTCGTCTTCGCGCGAGATTTTGATAATTGTCGGCGTAGTCGTTTTCATCGCGGAAAGACGTATAGCGATCGGCTGCGTCAGATTTTTTTCGATCGCGCGTTTTAAGGCTCGCGCACCGAGTTCTGGATGATAACCTTCGTCAACGATCTTTTCGAGCGCGGAAGGTTCTAATTCCAAACGGCAGTTTCGACGCGCAAAACCGTCGCGGGCGAAAACGCTTTGAAGCTGAATCCGCGCGATGCGCCCGACATCTTCGCGGCTCAGATTCTCGAACGGAATTATGCGGTCTAAACGGTTAAAAAATTCGGGACGAAAGAATTTTTCCGCCGCTTGCCGATAAACGCTCGCATTCGATTCGTTCGTTTCACGAAAACCGAGCTTTACATTCGCTTCTCGTGCGCCAAGATTTGAAGTCAAAATAATGATCGCGTTTGAAAAATTCGCCGTTCGCCCGTGTGCGTCCGTCAAACGTCCGTCGCCCAAAACCTGCAAAAGCAGATTGAAAACGTCCGGATGTGCTTTTTCGACTTCATCGAGAAGAACGACCGAAAAAGGCTGGCGGCGAATCGCCGAAGTCAGTAAGCCTTCGGGTTGATCGAATGTGCCGACGAGCCGCGCAACATCGTAAGGCGACACGAATTCGTTCATATCAAAACGCAGAAGTTTGTCTTCCGCGCCGTAAAGATACGCGGCGATTTGCTTGGCGGCTTCGGTTTTCCCGACGCCTGTCGCGCCTAAGAAAAGAAACGAAGCGATCGGGCGATTTGTATCGTTCAAACGCGATTTCGCAATTGAAATCACGTCTGCGGCGGCTTCGATCGCCGTTTTTTGTCCGATCACGCCTTCGGCGATTTTTTTCGTAATCTCGCTTCTTTCGAGTTTTTTCTGATCGTCCAAAAACGCGACTTTCATTCCGCTTTTTGCTTCAAATTCCTGCAAAACTTTCTCGCGCGAAATTTTTTCGTTTTCAAATTTATTGGCGATCTGTTTCAAAAAACTCGCGGCTTTTCCGGGAAACGACGCTTCGCGGTTATAGCGTCTTTGCAAATCCAAAACGGTCGGCAAAGCGTCGAGCGAAAATTGCAGATTCAGCTTAAATTCAAGCTCGCGGCGAACTGCAAGAATGATTTGCAAAGTTTCGTCGTCATTAGTTTCGGAAAGCCGAAAAACGCGGAAAAGTTCGGTAAACGAACGGTCTTTTTCCTGCAAAACCCGCCAAGTTTCGGGCGTGATTTCGCCAAGAATACGAACGTCGCGGCGTTCGATATAAGGTTTCAAAACCTGCGCGACATTCAAATCCGAGTTTGCCGAAACGCCCGCGAAAAAAAGTCCGAGCAAATCGTCAAAATAAAGCAAATGTTCGCGCAATTTTGCTTCTTTTAAGATTGCCGTCAGACGATTTTCCCATTGACCGACAAAAGACATTCCCGAAATCAAACGCTGCGGCGAAATCAGCCAAGTTTGCAATTCGTGTGCGCGGGATTGTTTACGTTTTCGCGCGTGATGAAAAACGTATTCGTTCACTAAATTCGTCTTACCGACCTGACTTTTTCCGATGATAACGACCGGACGTTTGTCTTTTGAATCCAACAATTTAGTTAATTCCAAAACTTCTTTTTCGCGCCCGACAGCGCGTTCGAGATTGTCGGGATAAAGCCAATCCAAACAGCGACCGACGCGCCGAAGTTCGTTTGCGCCGTTCATTTTTTCTTCGCCGCCGAGACTCGCAAAAAGATTCGTTTCCTTTTTCTCGAATTTTTGCGGCGAATAAAAATTTACGTCCAAAGTCGTCACAAAAGCCTTGGAAGGAAACGAAAGCGATTCAGGATTTTGTGTGCCTTTGCCGTGAATTCGTTCGAGATTTTTGAAATATTCGGTCAAAACGTCTTCCGCACGACGCTGTAAATCTTCGCCGCGTTCGAGTTCGAACCAAAATCCGGCGACATTCGGCGTGTAAACGATCTTTTTGCCGAAAGCGTCAAACGTCACGAAAAGATATTTGCAATCGTAAGATTGATTGCTCAAAAACAGCCGAAATTGCAGAAATTTCGTCGAAAGATAAGGCGAAAAAGTATCCCACGAAAGATTATAATGACGCGCTTCAGCCGCCAGAGTTTCAAACTTTTCGCGCAATTTCTGCGTGAGTTTATTCAAAGCACGCTGAAGCCCCGCGCCTTGTTCGACAGGCTCAAGCCGAAAAAGCGGACGCACATAAACCGTCGGCGAAGATTGATTAGCTTGTTTATGTTCCGTTACTAAAATTGGAATCGTTACTTGCATGAAATTATTTACTTAATTCTTTTATTTTCTTCAATTATCACATTATAAACCGAACGATTCGCCCAAAAATTATTAAGAAAAAACTCATCTTTATTTTGCAAAATTTTCGATAAAGCGGCGGCGATTGCAGGCGAACGACTGACACCTTGTTCGCATTGACAAACAATCAGAGAAATCTTTTCCATATTCTTTTTCACAAATGATAAAATCTGTGTCGCCTGCGATTCATTCATATAAATTTCTTTCGATTCAGAAAAATCAAACTTAAATTTATTTGCGGCATCAACATCGTCAAATTTCAGCCTTAAAACATCAACCAAAAAATGTGAATCAAATATTTCCGCCTCAGAATTTTCAGGATCGGTCACCGAAATTACAATGTAATAAACATCAGGCGCGAAAGTTTTAATTTCTTCACGGCTCAAAGCTAAAAGATTTAATTTCTCACCTTTAAATATCCTTTCTTCTATTGGTAAATTTTGAAATAACATTTTCAAATTATTCGATTAAACTTTCAGCAGTTTTTTGTAAGTTTTCTTTTATAAGTTTCGCGAAAAGTTCTTTTAATTCAATATTTTCGCTTGAAAAAGTTTTATTCAAATTCAAATCTTTTACTTGATTTTGCGCCGAATCGTAAATTCTGCGTTCGGTTTGGAAATTGACGGAATCGCGTTTTGCAAGATCGTCGGGAAGTTCGAATTTTTCAAAAACTGCGTCGGTCGTGCCGACAAGAATGCGGTCGCTTTTCATTCCCGACGCGAAACGGTGAATGCCGCTTTCCGCACCGAAACGCGGAAGCGCGAGTTCGCCTTCGAGTTCGAGCAAAACACCGACGACATTATTCGGCGCGCCTTCAAAAGTTTTGTTTGAAACGGGAATTTCCTGCCGCCAGATTTCGCGGTCGAAAAGAAATTTCGGTTCGGCTTTTTCGTCGCCTTGTTTGTTCGGAGTGAAAAACAAAACGCGTTTTACTTCGCCGTTAATTTCTTTCAAATGAGCAAGATAAAGCCGCATCAAGCGAAACATTGCGGTCGTGTTTTCGCTGAAAAACGAAAGTTTTATCTCGTTCGGTTTCATATATTGCAGACTCAAAAGTTCGAAAAGATATTTGTCGAAAAGCGTTTCTTTCTCTTCGGTTTCTGCCGCGTGATTTTGATTTTTGCTTGAGTTTTTACCGTAAACTTCGAGCAAAATTTCGTCTTCGGATTTGTTGACGCTTTCGGCAAATTCGGCAAATTTATCGAGAAAATTTTGAATTTTCGGCTTGCGTTTAATGCGTTCGCGGTCTTCTTCGGAAATCCATTTTCCGCGAATTTCCAAAGCTTCGATCCGCGCGATCTGATAAATTTCGTCTTGCAATTCGGTCAATTTATAACTTGCCGAAAATTTCTGCGTTTTGCGGCGCAAATTGCCGATTTTTTGCGCTTGCGTTGCGAGCAGATTATTGACGGCAGAACGTTTTTTCGTATCGGTTTCGGCAATAAATTCGAGCGAAATCTTGCCGTTTTCGAGCGATGTTTTGACGTTTAACTTTTCTTCCGTCGAACGCAAATTCAGTTCGGTTGAAAGCGGCGCAAGCAGTTCGCGTTCGATCGTGCGTTTGAGCGGTCGTGCGCCGTAGCGAATGTCGTAACCTGTTTCCGCTAAGGAATTTAGAGCCGATTCGTCGATTTCCAGATTGATCGGGCGAAAACGCAAACCGTCGCGTTTTTTCAGTTTTTCGATCTCCAATTCGGCGATTTTCAAAACGGTTTTTTCGTCCAGAGGCGCAAACGGAACGATGCGGTCGATGCGGTTGTAAATTTCAGGACGCAGAAACGCTTTTACGGCTGAATCGAAATGCTTTACGGCGTTTGCGCGTTCACGCTGATTGCGCATAAACCCCGATTTCCCGCGCTGAAATTCGCTTGCGCCGAGGTTTGATGTCATCACGATGATCGAATTCGTAAAATCCGCCACGCGACCGACCGAATCCGTCAAGCGACCTTCGCCGAGCATTTGTAAAAGCAGATCGAAAAAAGAATGATGCGCTTTTTCGAACTCGTCCAAAAGCACGACCGAAAAAGGCTGTTCGCGCACTTTTGCCGTTAAAATTCCTTCTTTTTCGCCCGTTCCGCCGATCAATCTTTGCACCGAAAGTTGGTTTGAAAATTCGCTCATATCGAAACGAATCAAACGCGTCGAATCGGAAAAGAAAAATTCCGCAAGTGCTTTTGTCAGTTCGGTTTTGCCGACGCCGGTCGGACCGATAAAAAGCATCGAAGCGATCGGTTTGCGCGGTCGTGTGAGCTTTGCTTTGACCGTTGCAATCATTTTCGTGACGAGCGAAACAGCTTCTTCCTGACCGATGACTTTGCGCTCGAAAAACTTTTCGGTTTCGTTCAGATCGAGCGCGGTTTCATCATTCAAAAGCATTTCGGGCAAGCCCGTTTCGTTTGAAAATGCTTTGTAAACCGCGTTCGGCGTAAGCAGTTCGTTGGCGCGTAATTCGTTAAAAAGATTGCGTAAAAACCTGACAGGTCTGCCGGGAAAAGCCGAATACGTCGAAAATCTGCGATGAACGGATTCGATCGTTTTGATTGCTTGATTTTCGGTTTTTCTGCCTTTTTCGTCTTTAATTTGCGCATATTCTTTGGCAACCGCTTCAAGAATTTTCAGACTCGTTTTTTTGTCGGGTTCTTCCGTAAAAATTTGCTGAAACGCGCTCAAAAGATTCGGGTCGCGGCGTTCGAGAATCGGAAGCTGTTCGGGCGTGCATTCGACTACGACGACGATTTCGCCACGCGCGATTTTCGGGCGCAGAAATGAAGCGATTCCTTGTGTCGAAGAATTACTTTTGCCGACTTCGAGCAGTTCTATCAAGTTTCCTAAATGAATGACAGCATTGCGTTTTTTGGCTTCATCGATCAATTTTTGACAGCGTTCCTGCCACATCCCGAAACCCGATTGTCCGGCAATCAATCTTGCACCGCTTGTTGCCCAAAATTCGTTTTCTTTTAATCCGAATTTATCTTTTTGACGCACGAGTTCGTTGAAGATCGCGGTTTTCCCAACGCCTGACGCGCCGACGAGCAAAACGCTCGATTTGCGATTCGCTTTTAAAAGTTCTGCGAGAATCTCGGTTTGTTTTCCGACTTCGAAAGCCGCGTTCAGATCGCTTTTCGTCAAATCGGTTCCGACTTCTTTCAAAACCGATTTTTCTTTTTTCTCGCCGTTTTCTTCGGCAATCGCGCGTTGTTTCGCGGTCGGAATCGTAACGGCAACTTCTTCTTTGTGAATAGTTACGTTCGTGATTTTTTCGAGCCAGCGAAGATATTGCAAAGATTTCGTCCAGCCGTCGCGCTTTAAAGTCGAAAGAATTTCCTTTTGGATTTTCGTTTCGAAATCCTTTTCTTTTTTCGTCAAAACTTCGAGTTTGAAGGCAGGAACAAACGCCTGAAAATATCCGTCTTCACGTTCACAGCAAACGGCGTGAATTTTTAAAGTCACGTTTTCGCGCCACGCTTCGCTCTTTTTCGGCGGCGCGACTTCGACAAAAATTTCGCGTACTTCGACCGTTTCGGGCGCGATTCGTGTGTGCAAAAGATTTGCGTAAATGTCTTTTAAGGTTTGCTCGGCGTTCAAACGGGCGTTGAAAATCGCGGTTTCTTTATTTGTGTGAAAGCGCGAAATTTCGTAAAAACTCAACGCTTCCGAAAGAAATGTTTCGTCTTCAAATTCCTGCGTCAAAATCGTGAGCGGAAAAAAATGAGTTGGCATAGCTCGAAAATTTTAGCAGAAAAAGTAAAAAAGGCAGAAGCCCGCGCGTGAGCAAGGGCGGAATAGTTGCGACTTATGAGACGAAGCGACAATGAGACAGCGGGAAATCGCGTAGTCGCTCTGTCACATCTGTCGCATTGTCCGTATTTTTACGCGCGGACTTCTGATTAAGTTGTTCAATCTGCTACTATAATTAGCGAAAGTTATCTGAGTATTATGAAACCAATGCAGCAGCAAAATGAAAGTTTTCGTGTTCCGAAGCGTTTACAAGGCGTTGCGCCGACGCTGATTCGGCAGATTTTTAACCGCGCTTTGCCGAATTCGATCAATTTCGGTCTGGGTGAACCCGATTTGCCGACACCGCAGTTTATCCGCGAAGAAGCGGCGCGCGTAACTTTAGAAGAACAAAACGGTTACACGAATCACGCCGGACTTCTCGAACTGCGTGAAAAGATCGCGGAAAGCTATCCGCATTTGAATTTAACGCCTGAACAAGTTTGCGTAACGGTCGGTTCACAGGAAGCGATGACGGCGGCTTTTCTCGCGATCGTCGAAGAAGGCGACGAAGTTTTGATCCCGAATCCGTCGTTTCCGGCTTACGAAAACTGCGTTCGTTTAGCCGATGCCGAACCCGTTTATTATCGGCTTCCGGCGGATAAGGATTTTGCGTTCGACGTGGAAGAATTTAAATCGAAGATCACGCCGAAAACGAAAGCGGCGGTCGTGATTTCGCCTTCGAATCCGACAGGTAAAATCTTCACCAAACAAGATTTAGAGCAAATTGCCGAAGTTTTGAAAGGAACGGGAATTTATCTGATCTCCGACGAAATTTACAGCGATCTTTATTTCAGCGAAAAGCCGCATTCGGCTTCGGAATTTTACGATCGAACGATCATCGTTTCGGGGGTGTCGAAATCGCTTTCGATGACCGGCTGGCGCGTCGGTTGGGTTGCAAGTTCGCAAACCGAAGTCGTCAAAGCTTGTCTGACCTTGCACGGATTTTTGGCGGTTTGCACTTCGACGATCTCGCAAAAAGCCGCGCTTCTCGGTTGGTCGGAAGAAGCGGAAAAAGCAAAAGCCGAAGCGCGTGAAATCTACAAAAAACGCGGCGAATATTTGGTAAATCTTTTCAAAACCGAACTCGGTTTGCACGCAACTTCACCCGAAGGCGCGTTTTACACGATGGTCGATGTGCGCGAATTAGGCGACGATTTTGAACTCGCCGAAAAATTTCTCGAAAATCGCGTCATTACAGTTCCCGGAATCGCTTTCGGCGATGAAGCAAAAGGTTTCTTACGCATTTCTTTCTGCAACACGGAAGAAAAAATGGCGGAAGGAATCAAGCGAATGAAGGAAGCTTTAAATTCTTAGAAGCTGTTTAAAAACTTTTTAGAAAAGCGAAAAACGACTTTTTTTGAACGCGGATTTGGCAGATCGAGCGGATTATTTCAGATATTTTTATAAAAATCGGTTAAATCTGCTTGATCCGCCCGATCCGCGTTCAAAGTTTCGATAGAGTTTACGGATTTTTTAGTTTGAATACAGCTTCTTAGTTCGATAGTTTTGCGATCTCAGATTTAACCGCTTCCAAATCACGTTTTCGATTCGCATTTTCGGGCGATTCTGCCGATAATCTTTGAAAGATCGGCAAGGATTGTTCGAAATTTTTTAGCGCGGCTGATCTATCATTTGTTATCAAGTAAAATTTCCCCAATTGCTGATAGATCATTGCCAGATCGAGCTGCCATTCGGAATAGTTCGAATGTGCATCGGTCAATTCTTTGGTGACGGCAAACGACTGACGGTAAATTTCCGAAGCTTTTTTCAAATCTTTTTTCTGCAAAAATGCGTCGGCGAGAAATCTTTGCGAAACGGGAATGCGCCGCCGATTCCATAGATTTTCGCGGTCGGTTTGCCACACGGCTTCATAGTGCAAAATCGCTTGTTCAAGTTTTTTTATTGCTTCATCAGTCAAATTATTTTTTAATAAAACCTTGCCGAGTTCGAGGTTGGAATCGGCAAGCGCGGTTCTTTCGCCAAAGTTTGCCGTGTCTGATTTGTAAATTTCCTCTTGAATATTTAAACCTTCGTTTAAATATGAAATCGCTTCGCGCGAACTGCCGATTTCATTCAGCGCGATTCCATACCAAGTATTTGCCGTTGCGAGATGCCCGCGCGAAGCGAGATCGTTTTGGTCGGCAGACGACAGTTTTTTTTCCGTTTCCAGCCATTTTCCGTAAAATTCGACGGCTTTTTCTTTTTGGTCGGTTTCCATTTTAACGAAAGCGATGAAAGAAAAAACGATTCCGATCGAACGTTCGAGCGAAGAATCTTGCGGATTTTCGGCGCGAAGTTTTTGAAAGATTTCGAGCGATTTTTCGTAATTTGCAAGTGCTTCATTGAGCGAACCGCTGCGTAAAATCGCTTGTCCGAGAACGGCATAACTGCTCGCAATCTTGCGGCGAACGGCGAAATTAGCCGGATCGGAAGCGAGCAGAGAATCGAGAATCTGAATCGTTTTGAGATAATTTTCGCGCGTTTCGGCGATTTGTCCGCTCATCATCAACAAATCGCCGATCAACGCGTGACTTTTGGCGACATCCAATCCGTGCGCGGAGTTCGGTTCGGCGGCGTAAATTTTTTCTCTGAGTTGTAAAGCTTTTTGATGGCTTAAAAGTGCGTCAGACGTTTTTCCGAGATTCGGTTTGAAGATTTCCGCCTGCACGTCGCCGATTTTTTCGTAAGCGGTCGCCAATTCGCTTTGCAAAGCAATGTCGTTTCCGGCTTCTGAAGCAAGACTGTCGAGATATTCGACGGCTCTTTGAACAAGCAATTCGCGCGCTTTGATCGGACTTTTAACGATTTGTTCGTTGATCTCGAACATAAACGAATTGGCAAGCCGCCGAACGTCGTTGAAACGATGTTCGGCGCGTTCGCGTTCGCGCTTTGCGATGCGTGCTTGATACGCGGTGGCGGCAATTCCGCCTAAAAGTGAAATCAAGATTAAAAATGCGGCAGTGGCGGCAATTTTATTTCTCTGCAAAAATTTCGACGCGCGGTAACTCCAAGTATCACGGCTCGCCGTCACCGGCAAACCGACTAGATGACGGCGAATATCTTCCGAAAATTGTTCGACCGAACCGTAACGGCGTTCGGCTTCTTTCCGCAAAGATTTCAAAATAATATTGTCGAGATCGCCCTTTAACGATTTGGGATTTGTCTTTAGTTCTTTGTCCTTTGTCCTTTGTTCTTTGTCGTGAGATGTCGGATTTTTATCAATTTTCAACGGACGACTGACGAATAACGAAGGACGAACTGGTTCTGTTTCGCAAATTGATTTGATGATTTCGCTGATGTTTGAATTTTCTGTTTTATACGGACGATTTCCTGTTAAAAGTTCGTATAGAATCACGCCTAAACTGTAAACGTCCGAAGCCGTTGTCAAATTTTCGCCGCGCACTTGTTCGGGCGAAGCGTATTCGGGCGTGAAAACGTGCATTTGCGTCGCGGTTTGATTGGCTTCCTCGGATTTCAATAATTTCGCAATGCCAAAATCGAGAAGTTTTACTTTGCCGTCTTTTGTCACCAAAATGTTCGATGGTTTCAAATCGCGGTGAATGACGAGATTTTGATGCGCGAACGAAACGGCGGAGCAGACTTCGCGGAAAAGTTTCAGACGCGCTTCGAGATCAAGATTTTCCGCGTCAGAATATTCGAGAATCGTCGCGCCTTCGACATATTCCATCACGAAAAACGGCAAACCGTCGTCGGTTGTTCCGCCGTCGATCAGATGTGCAATATTCGGATGTTCGAGCGATGCGAGAATCTGCCGTTCGTTGAAAAAACGCCGCAAAACCGCGTCAGAATCCATTCCGCGTTTGATGAGCTTGAGCGCGGCTTTTTGCGTGAATTCGCCGTCGATTCTTTCGGCAAGAAAAACCGCGCCCATTCCGCCTGCGCCGAGCTCGCCGATTATTTTATAATTTCCAATCTGTCTGCCGATCTGAGATTTTGCGGAATTTTCGTTTTGAAAAACGGCGGAAACAGGATTTTGTTCGAGAATATCTTCGTCGGTTTGCTCAAATTCGAGAAGTTTTTCGACTTCGTTTCGTAAATCTTCATCGTTTCCGCAAACTTCGTTGAGATATATGGAACGCAATTCGGGCGCGGTTTCGAGCGCATTTTCGAGAATATTTTTTATCTTTTTCCAGCGTTCCGCGTTCATTTTTTAATCGTTCAAAGCTTTGTAAAGAAAAAGCTTTGCACTTGACCATTCGCGTTTGACAGTCGCAGGAGAAATGCTCAAAACTTCGCCGATCTCTTCGATCGTCAAACCGCCGAAAAATTTCATTTCGACGATTTTTGCTTGTCTTTCATCGAGTTTTTCGAGTTTTGAGAGCGCGTCGTCAACCGCGACGACATCAAGTTGATTTTGATTTGAAAAACTGACGGCTTCGTCTAAAGCAATTTGAGTTTTAAATTCGCCGCCGCGTTTTTGGCGGTTTCTTCCGCGCGCGTGTTCGATCAGAATTTCGCGCATCAATCGCGCTGAAACGCCGAAAAAATGAGCACGGTTTTGCCATTCGATCTCTTTTTGTCCGAGCAATCTTAAATATGCTTCGTGAACGAGCGCAGTCGGCTGCAAAGTGTGATTCGACCGTTCCCGATTCAGATAATTTTTCGCCAATCTGCGAAGCTCGTCATAAACCAAAGGCAATATTTCATCCAGCGTTTGACGCTCTCCTTTTCGCAATTCCTGAAGTAATTGTGTGATCGGTTTTTCAGCCATTCGGGTTAGATAAAAGTAAGAATAGTTGGAAAATTCTTTCTCTGCAAGAATTTCGCGGCTTAAAAATTATTTTGAGCCGCTTTTTTCAACTTCGTCGCATTAATGATCGAACGGGAAAAATAAAATCTATGACTGCAAAATCCAAACTTCTTCTTGTTTTCGGAATATTTTTTGCCGGAGCATTTATCTTAGTTATCGGTTCGTCTTTTTTCGCGATTTTTATTCTTCCGATGTGGGCAGGAAACAGAGCCGTCGAACTTAATAAAAAACGTTCTGCCGAAACGATCGGCACATTTACTTCAGTGAATGTTCAGCGGCGCAGATTGGAGAAAACCGGCGGCGGCGGAACGAGTTATACCTATTACTACAAATATACGGTGAACGATGTTTTATACGAAGGAGATCAATCGACAAGCGGCGGAATCACGAACGAAGAACAAAAGAACGGCGGCGTAAAGGTCAAGGTTTGCTATGATCCGTCAGACCCGAAATCGTCGGAGTTTTACAGTTTGAATGAAAATAAAACTTGCGGCAAATAAAGGCAAATAAATATGAATAAATGCTTTACTTAATAATTTTTATCGGCGTTATCGTTGGCGCACTTATCAAATACGCGCAAAAACGCGAGTTGAGCGGAAAGCTCGGGCGCGAGGTCGAAGATCACGAACTCGTTTCGCTCAATTCGTGGATCGAAGCGGAACGAAAAGAAGATAAGCGAAAGGGAATTCAACCCGAAAATGTTTCGATTCCGAAAAACGAAAAGAAAATTGTAAAACCCGAAAAAGAAACAATTCAAGATTCGCAAACTGTCGAAAAAATCGTTGAAAAACCAATCGAAACGCCGACGAACTGCGAAAATTGCGGAGCGGTTTTGCCGAAAGAAATATCATTCTGCCAATTTTGCGGAACTCATTCGAGCCGCACCGCTTTAGAAGAACACGTTTCGGTTTTTCTGCAAAATTTAGACAAAGATTTCGATAATATGATTCCCGCATCTCACGGACATTTGGAGGTCGGATGTGTTTTTATTCCGATTTTGGCATTGGCGTTGACGATATTCGGTTACTTTTTATTACCGTCCGCACAATCAACAAACGCCGTTTTGTTCGGCATTCCCGTCTTGTCGCTGATCGTCGCTTACATTTGGTTCACCGTGGCGATTAAGTTCACTTCCAAAAAACAAGAACAACTTTTCGAGCAAAATATCGAACCGAAGATCAGACAATTTATGAAAGAACATAATTTGCGGGATTTAGAAATTTTGAGCATCGCCAAACGAAAATTCCTTAAAGAAAACAAATTATTGAAGCATATTTACCGCCGTTTTTAGTTGCGAAAGAAAATTTTTGAGCCGCTTTTTCGGGTTTTGCGCATCAGGACTTGAAGGAGAAATTACAATGAAAAATCAAACAAAATCAAATCTGCAAACAATACTTTTTACTGTCGTCGCCGTTATTTTCGTATTTACGGCAAGTTCGTCTGTGTTTGCCCAAGGCATCGGCGCAAAATACGGCGCACGCGATCCGCAAACCTGCGCGGACAAAAAAGCTCCCGCAAAAGGCGCAATTACGGCAGCTCTAGCGGCAAAGTATGTGAATTGCGAGCGCGAAAAAGTTTCGGGACAGTATTTATATTTAGTCGAAAATGTCACCGCGCAAGTCGGCACGAGTCGTCCGTATAATCCGAATATGGATTTGAACGTGCCGGAAATTGACGTGAGATTTCCGCTTTATCCGATTCGCGGCAGTTTGGTCAGCTATCAATGCTATGAAGTAAATCCGAATTTTACTGTCAGCGCACCGGGCAAAAATTGTAACCGCACCAATGAACCCGAAGCGAAAGGCTTTTGCTACAAAACAACCTTTGGCGAATGGCGTTGCCACATGGCGGATTTCAGCAACAAAATCGAAAACTGGGCGCAAGGAGTGCCGCCGCCAAAAGGTAAGACAGCGGCGGAAACGAATGACAAACCCGCCGACACCAAAACCGTCAATCAAACCGCCAAAACCGAAGAAAACCCCGCCGGAGAAAAAGACGCAAACGGTTTTGTTAAACCCGATTTTTCCGAAATGGCGGACTACTTTGACATCATCCGCTACGAATACGAATTTTCCACGAGAGAGTTGTATATCGTTGCCAAAATGAAAAAGAAATTTAATCCGAATAAATGGCTGGTCGAATTTTTCGATGCGGATGGTGCGAGGCTCAAATGGGGCAACACCATTTTGCACTATACTTCCGGTCCCGATCCGCAACCCGGACAAGTCATTAAGGTTTATGCCGGAACACCAACCGAAAAACAAATGCGGGATGAAGTCAAAAAGATTTCCGTGACCAGAGTTTTTGATTGAGGGTTTGCTTCGGAATTCAAAAACTAAAATTTATGGACTATTCATCTCTTTTTATCGGCGGAATGCCATTTTTAATGGGTTCAGCGTTTTTCATTGTCAGTATTTTGGTGATGATTAGAAAAAAACTCCGAATGAAAAACTGGACAAAAACGACGGGCTTGGTGACGGATGTTGAAGTTTCTCACAGAATGAATCAGCAAATGGGGACAAGTAACACTCTGTTCAGACCGAAAGTGCGTTTTCAAACCACCGACGGGCGTATTATTGATTACCAGCCAAGAATATCAAACAATTTCAGCAATTACGGCATCGGTCAGCAAATCGAGGTTTATTACAATCCGCAAAATCCCGGAAAAGTGATGTTCGGAACTAGCTCGTGGCGTTTGATTGTGTTTGCAATTTTTGGCGGCTTGATGGCTTTGTTCGGTATCTTTTTTATTTTGATAAGTCTTGCTTTTCGGAAATTTTGAGCCGCTTTTTCCAATTTTGGCGCATTAAGAATTGAAGGAGAAATTAGAATGAAAAAGCAGACAAAATCAAATCGGCAAACAATGGCTATTTTCGCAACATTCGTTTTACTGTTCGCGGCGAATTTTTCGGCTTTCGCACAGGCGCAATGGAGCAGTATTGACGAGTGGCGCACTCAATACAAAGTCGGCGACAAAGTTCAGATCAGCGTTTCGGGAAATCAATCCGATTATCAAACCTGCACGGTTACTGAAAACGATCCGAATGCTGTGATGCGCGTCAGGTGCGAGGCTTTCAAATTTTGGGTGGCAGGCGATTACATTGCTTCCAAAAGTTCTACCCGTCCAATACCGAAAGCGAAAACTTCGGCGAATAACAAACAAACGAAGATCGAAGAAGAAACTCCCGCCGAAACTGAAAACGAACAAGCCGAATGGAGAATCAACGACAAATGGCGAAGCGGTTACAAGGTCGGCGACAAAATAAAAATGAGTATTTCCGGCAAAGCGGAAGATTTGCAAACCTGCATTGTCACGGAAAATGATCCCGAATTAGTGATGCGAGCTAAGTGTAATGATTTCAAAGACTGGAAAGCTGGAGTCAATATCGTTTCCGAGTTTTCCGTTAATATAGATTCCAAACCTGCAACGAATCCTCCAAATAATAAAACGACCAATCAAGGTAATTCCACGCGGCTGAAAATCGGCGAATACGCCTGCACGGGTTCGGGCGGAAGAATGATGATCGGTCTCGGTTTCAAAGTCACATCCGCCAACCGCTACACCGACCTCGACGGCAAAAGAAGCGGAACTTTTACCATTTCAGGCGGAAAAATAACATTTCGCGGCGGTCATCTAGCCGGAGTAACGGGCAGAGATTTAAAGGACAACTGGTTTACGGTTGCCAGCCAAGCTCAATGCGGACCTTACAACTAAAAATTATTTTTGAGCCGCTTTTTTCTATTTCGTCGCATTAGTCATT
>DAITPE010000030.1:0-17499 GCA_036833775.1 Pyrinomonadaceae bacterium
TCCATAGATTATTTCCTCTGACTTCTAAAATACTACTGTTTATTAAAAACTCTCAATATATTTTCGCGTCTGTTCTTTCAGTTCCGCGTATGACGGAATGACGTATAAAATCTTCTGCATATCCGAATAGCTGTAATCTTGATTGATGACTTCTTCGAGATCGAATTTGCGGCGGTCAACCTGATCGGAAAACGCGTGTTCCAATTCTCCAAACGAAGATAAAAGTCCTGCGCCGTAAGCTTTAATGTCGCCTTCGTGTTCGACCATTCCGAATTCGACCGTGAACCAATACAAACGTCCTAATTCTTCCAGTTGTTTGTCGGTTGCGATTCGTGCGCCGTGTCCGATGAACTGCGAAAAATCTGCAAAATTCGGGTTCGTGAACATCGGAATATGTCCGATCGCTTCGTGAACGATGTCGGGTTCGGGCGTATATGCCGGATGCGAATGGTGGCGAATGTATTGTGTGCAAAGCATCACGCGATACGAAAGCCAAGACAAAAATCCGCGCGTTTCGACCAAACCTTCGATCGGCGCAAGCCGAAAGCCCGTCAATTCTTTCAAACGGCGATTCATTTCTGACAATTGCGGAATTTTATCCGTTTTGATGCCTAAATCTTTTTTCGCGCGGAGATAAAACGGCGAAGCGTATTTTTGCTGTAATTCTTCCAATTCTTCCGCCACATAACGCCAAACTCGCTGTTCGCGCGGTCTGTATTCAACGTCGGTGATTTCGCCCGTTTCACGAAAATTTTTCGCACAACGCGCAATATAATCGCGGCGTTCGCGGTAAGCCGGATCGTTTGCGCCCGGATGATCGAGATGAAGCTCGTTGATATGCTCGAATTTCAAATCGGTAAACGACGGCAAATCTTCGTCTTTGACGGCGTAATTTGAAAGACTAAAATCGGCTTCGACAGATTGAGTTGCGGTTTCCATTAACATAATTTTTCGTAAAAACTCCTTGCGTCAAAAATACGATGCGCGGCAATAAAGATAAGTTATCTGCTGATTATCCATTCTAATTGAAACGATAAATTATTTGAATAGCCGTTTTCAGTTTGTATGTTAGAATTGCTTTAGATTTTAAGTTTGTTTTATGGATTTTCTTTACAATCTAAAGCAAAATTAAAATCAGACAAATATTTGAACGCGGATTAGGCGAATCGGGCAGATTGTTCGGATTTATATTTTATGATTTATCCGCAAAATTCGCCGAATCAGCCGAATCCGCGTTCTGACAATTTATGATCGATTCGATTGACTGGAAAATTTTGAAAGAATTGCAGGAAAATGCGCGGATAACTTTTGCCGAACTCGGTCGGCGCGTCGGTTTGACGACTCCGGCGGTAATCGAACGCGTCCGCAAATTGGAAGACGCTGAGATCATCAAAGGTTACGCGGCGGAAATCGACACGGCAAAGGTCGGTTTGCCGATCACGGCGTTTATTAGGATGAGCATTTCGGGCGTTGATTATTCAAAAATCATTGAAGTCGTCGAAAATTCAAAGGAAGTTTTAGAATGTCATCGCGGCACGGGAAACGATTCTTTTATTATGAAAGTCGCCGTCGCAAACGTCGAACATTTGCAGAATCTGATCGACAAATTAGTTCCATACGGCATTACGACAACCTCGATCGTTCTTTCTTCGCCTGTCAAAAGCCGCGTGATTGAAGCGGGAAATTAAGACTGCGCACTGAACCTCTTCGCCGTTGCGGTAATCGCTTCGAGATAGCTTTTCAGCATTTTTTCATCGCCGAGCATTTTGTCGAAAGTTACGAAAATTTCGTTGTCATCAATTAAAAAGTCAGAGCAAAGTTTTTTTATTTCAACCAAATGCAGACAAATTTCCGGTTTTAGTTTGTGTTTGACCTCTTGCAGATTTTGTCCTTTAACGATGAATTTGTCGTCAAACTCTTTTATTCCCGATTCAATATCCTGAACGCCGAGCCACGTCAAAGCTTTATGAACGGAATTTTCGGGCATAATTTTCAGCCCGAGCATTAAACTTTGCGGAAAATTCAATTTAATTTCAGTCTGCCAAATATTTTTATCCGTTTCCAAGCGAATGATAATGGGAAAATTCTTGAAATTTCCCTGAATCTGTAAAATTTTTGCGTCAAACAGCAAAGCGTTTTGAAGCGCGAAATTTTGCCAGTTTTGAAGTAAGAGTTTTTCCCAATCTGAACGCGGAAATCGCTCACGCGCCGAACTGAATCGATTTGCCAAATGCGTTACGCCGTCGAGTAATTGTTTGATTTTTACTTCATCGCCGATTTGTCCGCTGACTTCGATGTAAACTTTTTTATCGTTAATTTCGATGATTTCAAAATATTGCTGAATCAACAAAAGGTCTTCGAGCAAATTTCTGGTTTGCGGAGAAGGGAAATCCGCAGCCAAAAACTGCCGTAAAACATTTGCGTCGTAACAATTTACCTTGAATTTTTCGTCGAAATTCGAGATTCCGATCGTCATCTCGTTTGATTCGAAAACTTTTGAAAGAATGGAACGCGGAAATTTTATGTCGAGCAAAAGACGAAGATTTTGCGGGAATTCGGTTTCGCAATATGTGAAAAATTTTGTGCTGTCACCGCTTCTTCGCGCACCGACAGCGACTTTTACAGGACAATTATTATAAATTCCTGACATTTCGAGTTTCGTCGGATCTTTTTGATGAAACTGTAAATTCTTGGCAATATTTGTCCAAACAATGCGATTTTTGCTGTTGCGCCAAAACATAAATCCTGCAATTCCGATAATTAACACAGGTAGTGCGAGCATTCCCAAAACGAATAAAACGATTATAAAAACATCAGAATTCGAAGATTGTACAATATTCAGTATCTCCACAGTTTTTATCTCCAATTTCCGATCAGAACAAACCCCGACCAGAAAAACGGATGCGCGAACGGGCGATCTTTTTCGGTTGTAAATCGCGGCGGTTTTGTTTTGTCGGCGGAATTTGTCGGCGCGGGTTTCGGCGATTTCGAGTTTCCTTCGATCAAAAGTTTTTGCGCATTTTGAATTGCTTCGGCTTTCGTCAATTTCGGATTTTCCTTGCGTAATTTGTAAAAATTGCTCATTAAAGAAGCGGTGCTTTCGTCGGAAACTTCCCAGAGCGAAGCAAGCACGGCTTTCGCGCTTTTCGTCTGAATCGCTTCGGCGAGCGAATCAATTTCCTTGCCGTTTGCGTCCGCGCCGAAAGCCGTATTGCAGGCGGAAAGCGTCACGAGTTCGACGTTTCCGAAATCAATTTCCGGCGAACTGCTCAATTCTTCGAGCGTCAAAACCTTCGCGTTTCCGAGCAGCAAAAACGAATTTGCCCAATTATTTCCGAGCCGAAAATGGCTGGCGAGATGCACGACCGTAAATTTCCGATTTCCGTCCGCCGTTTCTTTCGCAAGCGAATCTGTAAAATTTTTCAGCGTAAAATCTTTATCGAAAAACTTTCTGCCTTCCAAAACGCCGTTTTCGTTCGGATTCGTTTCGTCGCGGATGATCGTATTTATTTCTTCTTTCGTAAACGGAAGCGCGGCGACATCGACTTTTTCGTCGGGAGAATCGGGATAGGAAACTTTTTGCGCTTCGGAAACGCCCAAACCGAGAGCCTTCCAATCGGCGTTCGAATCGGAAAGATCGTCGCGTGTTTTCGGTGTGATGACGGCGTTTTGATATTTTTCGACGAGATAATTCGTGCCGTCGGGCGAAAGCGCGGCAAGCGGAATGTAGCGCAAACTGCCGTCCAAAGACCAAACCAAAGTTTTCGCGTTTGCGGCTTGCAGTTCCTTTTCGATCGGTTTAACTAAAATGTCGTAAAGCTCTTTCCCGAGCGGTCGCGGATCGGTTTTCGGGTCTTGTAAAGCGTTGCGGAAATCGTAGATTTTTTTGTTCAAAACGGCAGATTTAATTTCGGTTTTCCCGTCGATCTGAATCGTCGGCGTGGTCAAAACGACGCGGTAACGATTTTCCGTAACGACCGTGTAAACGGCAACCGTTCCGTCGCCCCATTTTCTGAGTTTGCTTTGCAGATTGCGGTCGATCTCGATCTTTTTCGCCGTTTCCGCGCCGAGTTCTTTCGTCAATTCCTTTTCCAGATAGAATTTGAAAGCCGCGTTCGCGTCGGCGATCTGCGCGGAAATTTCGTCGTATTTTTTCTGTTCTTCGGCGGAAAGCGTTTCGTTCGTGCGCGAAAGCTGGCGTTTTTTGTTGTCGAGTTTTTGAAATTCTTCGCCGATTTCCGTGAGCTTGTCGGCTAAAAGCGTGTAGCGTTTGAGAATTTCGTTTTCGCGGTCGTTCAAAATTACGCGCTGATTCAAGGTTTTTATTTCCTTCGCGTCGCGTTTGACGAAATCGAAATATTCTTCCTGTTTGAGCATTTGCAAAACCTGTTCGGCTTGTGCAAATTTGCCGTTTTCGATCAAAAGATCAGCCAGAAAACGATATTTATATTCAACCGTTTTCAGATAATTTTTCTGCGTCGTCTGTTCTAAATCTTTGATGTTTCGGCGCAATTCTTGATAATTATTGATCGCTTGTTTGCCGAAAAAGATCGCGGCTTCGGGCGCATCGAGTTTTTTGTAAATCTGCATCAAATTGCTGAGAATCGTTGATTCGAGCGATTTGTCGCCGATCTCTTTGGCGATCAGCAACGCTTGATTGAGTTCGGTCGCGGCTTGCTTCGGATCGTTCAGATTTATCAAAGCGTTTGCGATGTTGTTCAAAGCCGTCGCCGTTCCGCTTTTTTCGCCGTTTTTTTGATAAAGCGCAAGTGCACGACGCGCAAACTCAAGCGATTTTTGAAAATTGCCGATATTTAAATAACTGACGCTGAGATTATTGACGATCGCCGCCGTTCTGTTTTCAAAGCCGAGCGAATTGAAAATTTCGACGGCTTTTTCGTAATTTTCGATCGCTTTTGCGGTTTCGCCGAGATTATCCAAAGCCAAGCCGAGATTGTTGAGCGTGACGGCTTCGCCTTTTTTATCGTCGGTAATTTTCCGCAAAGCCAAAGATTGTTTGAAATATTCGACCGCTTTTTCGTCTTCGCCGAGTTCGGTGAAAAGCAAACCGATATTGCTCAAAGTGTTTGCTTGAGCGGAAAATTCGTCGAGTTCCTTATGAATTGCGAGCGATTGATTGAAAAATTCGAGTGCTTTTTGCTTTTCGCCGAGTGCGCCGTAGATCAAGCCGAGAAAATCGATCGTCAAAGCCTCGCCACTTCGATCGCCAGTTTCTTTTCGCAAAATCAAAGCCTGATTTTGAATTTCTAACGCTTTGCGATTTTCGCCGATGTCATAATAAAGTTTACCGAGATTGCTCAAAGCCGTCGCTTCGATCTTTTTATCGCCGATCGTGCGGAAAATCGCCAAAGCCTTTTCGTAAAACTCCAAAGCGGCATCGTTTTCAGACATCAAATCTTTCACCAAACCGCTGCCGAGAAAAGCTCTGCCGAGTTTTCCCTGATCGTCGATTTCCGCAAAAATCTTCGCCGCCGCCTGAAATTTTGCAAACGCGAGCTTGTAAGAATCGAAAGTATTTTCGTTTCGCAAATTTATCGCTTCATCGTAAAATTTCTGCGCTTCGGCGCGTTTCTGCTCGATCTCGTCTTGGGCAAAAGCATTTGAAAACGCGAACAAAAACGTCAAAAGAAGAACGGAAAACCGCAGTTTTGTAAAAATCCTTTTCATAGAAAATCGCCAAAATAAAGGAATCTAAACTGTTTGTAGAACAAAATGTAAGCGAAAACTTGCGTCGGAATTATACTTTGTCGGAAAGAATTTTGCGAAAATAAAATAAAAAAAGGCGATTCGTAAAAACCGCCTTTCAAAAGTTTTTTGTGAAAAAATTATTGATTCCAAGCGACTTGGCTTTTCAATCTCAGAATAGATTTTTCTTTGCCGAGCGTTTCAAAAACGGCGAGCATTGAAGGTCCGACGGCTAAACCTGTCAAAAGTGCGCGCGCGCCATTCATAATCACGCCGAGCTTTGCGCCTTTTTCTTCCGTGAATTGTTTGACGACTTCTTCGATGCGGTCGTGCGAGAAATCTTCCATCGGCTCGAATCTTTCCGCGAGTTCGGGAAGCCACGTTTGCAGATCGGGAAATTTCTTCAAGTTTTTGTCGAGCGCGGTTTGGTCGAAATCGAAATCTTCCGAAAAATATGCGCGTCCTTGATTTGAAAAATCTTTGAGCGTGAAAAATCTTTGACGAATCAGATCGACGGTTGCTTCAAACCAAACTTTATCGTCGTCTTCGTATTCATCGCGCCACAATTTCGCGGATTTTAATTCGGCTTTGACGAACGGCAGAATTTCTTCGAGCGGCATCGTGCGGACGTATTCGGCGTTCATCCAAATCGCTTTGTCGTCCGTCCAACGCTTCGGATTATTCGCGTCGAAATTGAAGATCGCCGGATTTCTATGAATTCCTTCGAGCGAAAAATTTTGAATCAGTTCGTCCAAAGTCATAATTTCCTGTTCTGATTTCGGCGACCAACCTAAAAGCGCGAGAAAATTACGAAATGCTGCCGCCAAAAAACCTGCGTCGCGGTAAGTCGTCATCGAAACTATTTCGCCGTGAATTCGCTTGGAAAGTTTCTTTCCGCCGGGAGCTAAGATAAGCGGAAGATGTGCAAATTCGGGAACTTTTTCGCCTAAAGCTTCATAGATCAGAATTTGTTTATGCGTGTTGTTGATGTGATCTTGCCCGCGAACGACGTGCGTGATGCCCATTTCGATGTCGTCGCAAACGACCGCCAGATTATAAAGCGGCGAGCCGTCCGAACGCAGCAAAACCAAATCTTCCGTTTCGCTGTAATCGCGTTCGTTCAAACCGTAAACTGCGTCTTCAAAAGAAGTTTTGCCCGTTTCGGCAACTTTCAGACGAATGGCAAAAGGTTCGCCCGCGTCGGCGCGTGAATCGGATTCTTCTTTCGACAAATCGCGATACGGATTGTCGCGCAGATTTTTGTCGCCGCCTTGCTGACGTGCGCGTTCGACGATCGTTTGCTTGACGTTTTTATCGGTCGGCTGTTCTTTCGGCGTAAAATCGCGGTATGCTTTGCCTTCTTCCAACAATTTCAAAGCGGCGGCGCGATGTTTTTCGGCATTCTGCGATTGATAAACTATTTCTTCATCGGGCTGAAACCCGAGCCATGCCAAACCTTCGAGAATCGAACGCGTCGATTCTTCGGTCGAACGCGCAAGGTCTGTATCTTCGATTCGCAAAAGAAATTTTCCGCCGACGTTTTTGGCGTAAAGATAATTAAAAAGCGCGGTTCGTGCAGAACCGATGTGCAGATAACCCGTCGGGCTTGGAGCAAAACGAACTCTAACTGTCATAAAATTTACTGTAAAAACACGAAAAGCTACCAAACTCAAAAAGTTGATAGCCGCAAAATAAATCCAAAATCGCAAATCCGAAATCTAAAATTGTAATGGCGGAGATGACAGGATTCGAACCTGTGGAGGACTTTTGATCCTCAACAATTTAGCAAACTGCCGCTTTCAGCCACTCAGCCACATCTCCGCACTAAATTTTCAAACTCGAAAAGCAATTTTTTATTCTAGCTTTTAAGAAAACTTTGTCAAGTTTCGCGTGAAATAAAAACTCGTGTGAAAAGAAAATCTTCTTCGCACGGCAACCATTGCCTTATTTCAATGCATCTTACGGACAAACATTCGTGTCTTTTTACGCTTGACACATTTGATTTAAGAGCAGAAAATTGGAAAGTTGCTTGAAAAAGCGACATTTTACGGTTTATTTGGGTTTTGTCTGATTATTATTCAGCATTTTGCTAACTCCTGAGAATAAGTTCTCCCCAAGAATTTGTTTGGAGGTTGCTTTTTAGATGTTTTCTTCCGGTACCCCGAAAAATTTTCTTAAGCCGATTTTATTCGCGTTGACCGTTTTTTCCACGGTTTTTGTTTGTGCGTCCGAAACTCAAGCAAAAGTTGTTGTCGTCAATAACGGAAATCTCGGCGTGATTAAAGGAATGGTGCGCGATGAAGGCGGAAGCCCGATCGCCGATGCTTATGTTTCGATATTTCGTGTCGGAACGTCGAAGCTTTTAAAGCAAGTTCGTTCGGCTTCGGACGGAAGTTTTCTGGCGAAAATTTTGCCCGGAACTTATACGGTTTTAGCCGTTGCACAAGGATTTAATCCGGTCACGCTCGGCGAAGTTGCCGTAAATCGTTCGACCGAATTGAATTACGGTTTCAAACTCGAACGCTCGGGAAGCGGCAACACTTTGCCCGAAAAACGCGTTGACCGAAATAGTTCGAAATGGCGGATTCGTGCCGCGCAAGCAAATCGTTCGATCTACCAAAATAAAGAAGGCGACGCGCCGATCGATGAAAATAAAACGGAAGAAGCGATCTCGGTTGCCGATGCGGAAGTCGAAGAAAAAGGCAGAAGCGGGCAAACCGTCGTGCAGACGTATTTTGCAAATTCGGGCGAAGAAAGCTACACGGGCGTAAATTTTGCGACGCTTTTGCCGGTCGGCGAAAATGCCGAAATCGTTTTTGCGGCGCAAACCGGAACGCGCAACGCTCCGCAGATTTTCGAGGCGCGCACCAAATACAGAGCAAACGAAAAACATCAAATTCAAGTCGGCACTTCGATCGGAAAACTCGGTAAAGTAGAAACTAAAAATCAAGAAAAATCGCTCGGACAATTTTCATTTCAGGCTTTAGACGAATGGAAAGTAAAAGACGGCGTGATTCTCGTGCTCGGAATGGATTATTCCAAATTCTTCGGCGCGGGAAACGATTTTTCGATCAGTCCGCGCATCGGTTTGCAATTCGACATCAACAATAGAACCCGTTTCCGCAGTGCATTTACGAGCAAAACGGAAGAGAAGAACTGGGCAAACGCGCTTGATCTCGAAGGAACTTCGGTTGCTTTTCAAGAACCGGTTGTGATGGAAGATTTTGCGGTCGAAAAGGGCAAGCCGCGAATGAACAAAAGCCGCCGTTTGGAATTCGGCGTCGAACGCATTTTGGACAATAAATCGAGCGTTGAGGCAAATGCTTTTTTCGATACGACGCTGAGCCGTGGGGTCGGCTTGATGCGTTTGCCGTTCGCTTCGGTCGGCAGCGACGAATTTAACGATTTCGTTGCTAATCAACAGGGAAATTCGCAGGGAATCAGGATCGTTTACAACCGCCGTTTGAACAGCCGTTTTTCGACCGCCACCGGATATTCGTTCGGAAACGGACAAAAACTTTCCGAAAAAGCAATTACGAATCCGGCAGAAGTTTTTGAAAACGATTTCTTTCAAACCTTTTACGGACAATTAAACGCCGATCTGAAAACGGGAACGAGCATCAAAACGATCTTTCGTCTATCGCCGCAGGCAACCGTTTTCGCGGTCGATCCGTTTCAGGGAAGATTGGCGATCTACGATCCGAGCTTGAGCATTTTAGTGACGCAGTCTTTGCCGACTTGGGGCTTGCCGATTCGCGCCGAAGCGATTATGGACGCGAGAAATTTATTCGATTTTCAAACGGGCATAAGCGGTGAAGACGGAAGCTTGAAACTCAATTCGCAAGGCAGAATTTTGCGCGGCGGGATATTGGTCAGATTCTAAAATTCAAGACTTAATTTTTTTACGAAAAAAAAGCTGTCGATGTGAAAATTTACGCGGCGGCTTTTTTTGTGTCCGAAAATTCCAAAAACTTGGATTGTAAAGCAAAAAACTGAATAAAAATCTATGGTTATTAGTTATTTATAACGGGAAAGTTATCTGAAATACGGACGAAATACGAGTTATCTGGAAAGATTAATTATTTTTTTCAATTGGAACGCATTTTGCATCCAAAAAATCGGTTAAGTTTGTCTTTCTGACCGCCATGAAAGGAAAATTGCTGACAAGTTGGAGTTTGGTGTGGCTGGTGGCGAGCGTTTTGTTTCTCGTCGGCGGCGCATTGAACTATTCTCAGCGTGCTTATCATAAACTTCCTCCGACCGACGGCGTTGATTGGGTTCAAAAATCGGACGGCATTTACGCCGAAAAAGTTTTGCCCGGATATTCAGCCGCCCGCGCCGGAATCGCTTCGGGCGACAAACTTATCGGCATCGGACTCGACGGCGACAACACGGAAGAAATTACGTCACCGGCTGACGTTTTTATGTTTCTGGAAACTGCCGGGGTTGACGGAAATCTGACGTATCTTTACCAAAGACCTTCATACACATTCGCAAATAATTTTTATTACGCCGATTTGCGAAAGATCGACACGCCGCCGCGTTGGACGGCTTCGCTGATTTTTTTGGCATTAGTAGGTTTTATTTGGCTCGGCGTCGGTTTGTTTATCTTACTCAAACAAGGTGGACATTCGCCTTTTATTCTGCATTTTGCAACGGTTTGCCTTGCCGCGTTCGTTTTTCTGACTTACAAATCCATCGGATTAGGCGAAGACTTGGATTTGGGCATTCAGTTGATGGACGAAATCGCTTTTGCCTTTTTTGTCCCGCTTTTTCTGCATTTTTGCACGCGTTATCCGGTTAGAAGTGAAGTTTTCGACGAATCGCGTTGGAAAACGGTTTTGCTTTACGTTCCGGCAAGCGTTATTTCAATTTCGATAGTTTTCATTTCGCTGATTCCGCAATTTTTCCCGAAAGCCGGATTTACCGAAACTTTAATCAAACTTACCGATAAACTCAATCTTTTTTCCGCACTTTATCAAGCAAATCTTTATCATTTCATCATCGGAACGGCGATTGGCGCGGGATTTTTGGTTTGGCGGTTTTTCAAAAACAAACAGCCGCTCGTGCGTCAACGCTTGAAATGGGCGATGTGGGGAACGATCGCGGCAGTTTTCCCGATCGCGGTTTTTCAAATAGTTAAGCGATTTATTTATCTTCCCGAAGATACCGTGACAGCGGCGATGACGATTCTGCCGCTTGCTTTGATTCCGTTCAGTTTCGGTCATTCGGTCGTGCGCTATCGTTTGATGGACGTTGATGTCGTCGTGCGCCGCGCACTCGTTTATGCGATGACGACCGTTGCGATTGCAATGATGATCGGCGCGGTCGCGCTCGGACTCGTTTTTCTTGCGGTCGGCAACAATCTTTCGACGACGGAAATCACACTTCGCGCTTTGATCGCAATAATTGCAATGGCGGCGATCGTGCTTTTGAGCGAACCTTTGAAAAAATATTTGCAGGAACGCGCCGACCGTTTCTTTTATGGCGAACGCTACGATCTTCGCAACGGTTTGCTCGATTTCGGCAGAACTCTTTCGGCGACGACCGCGCTTGAACCGCTTCTCGAAGGTTTGTCGGAAAGATTAAAACAAGTTTTAGATGTCGAAAAAGTTGCCGTTTTTCTTGAAGACCAAAATTCGCCCGAAAATTATAAACTTGCGAAGTCGATCGGTTTGAGCGAAACGTTTTTGATTCCGAACGATTTTCGTCAAATGATTCGTCAAAAATCCGCCGAAAAAGGTGTTGTTCGCGTCGATGAAATTACGGAAACTGAAAAAATTCATACGAGCGGCGAAGAAAATCTAAACGGAAACAGTAGTGGCAAAGCGATCTTGCGCCACGAACTTCATTATTTCGTTCCTTGCTCCGTTCGCAGCAAAATGGTTGCCGTGATCGGTCTCGGTCGTGCTTCTGACGGTTCGCTTTTGACATCGGAAGATTTGGATATTTTGCAGACGGTTTCGGGTTACATCGCCGTTGCGATCGAAAACAGTTTGCTTTACCAGGAACAGAAAAAACGCGCCGAAGAGTTGACGCTTTTGAAAGAATTCAACGAATCGATCGTCGAATCGGTCAATGTCGGCTTGCTTGCCGTTGATGAAAACGGGCGAATCACGCGTTGCAATTCGACAGTTGAACAGATGATCGGTTTGGAACGTGAACAAGCCGTCGGAAAACGAGTAGAAGACATTTTTGATGAAAGTTTCGCGCTGAATTTGGAAAATATTCTCGGTAAATCGCGTTGGCATTTAACCGAAGTCCGCAATGCTTACAAACTTTTGACGCGTGATGCTTACGGAAAATCTTTGGTTTTAAATGTTGCCGTTGCGCCGCTTCGTTCGGTTTCAAATCAGCAAACGGGCGCGATCGTCGTTTTGGAAAATGTTACTTCGCGCGTCAAACTCGAAGAAACTTTGCAACAAAGCGAAAAACTTTCGAGCATCGGACTTCTTGCCGCCGGAGTTGCGCACGAAGTAAATACGCCGCTGACAGGCGTTTCGAGCTACACGCAAATGCTGCTCGGAATGATTCCAGAAACCGATCCGAAACACGCGCTTTTGCAGAAAATGCAGCGTCAAACCGACCGCGCTTCAAATATTGTCGGCAATCTTTTGAACTTTTCGCGCACCGGAAACGCTTCGGATTTTGTCGAGATCGATGTCAACAAATTGCTCGACGATACGCTTCAATTATTGGAGCCGCAACTCAGAAAATCGCAGGTAGAAGTTGTTAAAAATTACCTCGAAAAACCGCCGAAGATTCAAGGAAACGGCGGAAAATTACAGCAGGTTTTCACGAATTTGATTTTGAATGCACGTGATGCGATGTTCGGCGGCGGCACGATCGCTTTGAAAACTTTTGTCGAAAACGAAGACGAAGTTATCATCGAAGTTTCTGACACGGGCGAAGGCATTTCGCAGGAAAATTTGAGCAAGATTTTCGATCCGTTTTTCACGACTAAAGAAGTCGGAAGCGGAACGGGTTTAGGTTTAGCGGTTTCTTACGGAATCGTGCAGGAACACGCCGGAACGATCGAAGCAAAAAGCGAAACAGGAACTGGAACAGTTTTTCGCTTGGTTTTTCCCGTCGCTTACAAACAAGAAAAAATTCAACGCGCCGTTAGTTAAGAAAGAGTCTGAATTCACAAGGAAAACAGGATGAAAAAGGATAAATACATTTGTTTTTTATCTCATTTATCTTGGCATCCCTGTAAATTAACGTAATTTTAGCTTTAGGCTAATTCTCTCCGATTTGCGCCTTTCAAAAAATAAACCGCAACTAGCATTGCCATCAGCATAATTCCCGAAGCCGTCCAAAATGTGCGGTAAACGGTGAAATCTTCGATATTGTCGGGCGCGGTTGCGCTGTAAAGCAGAAATGCGGATAAAGCCGGACCGATCGCGCGCGCAAGACTTGCGAAAGATTGCAAAATTCCGAGCGTTTTTCCTTGCGCTTCGTCGTGCGCTTCTTTTGAGGCGAGACTCGTAACGGCGGGCGAAGCGAGCGAATTTCCCAGCGAAAAAACCGCCGAACCGATCAGCAAAGCCGCCAAACCGCCTGAAACGGGACCGACGAACGGAACCGCGAAAAAGCTCAAACATAAAAACAGACAACCGATCACGATCAGCCATGCTTCACCGACAACGTGAACCAAGCGCGCGAAAATTCCGCCTTGGATAAGAATTGCGATGATGCCGACAAATGCGAAAATATAGCCGTTTTGCACCGCCGTATAACCGAAACGAAACATCGTGTATTGCGAAAAAACCGTCGTCATTATCGAAAAAGCGACGATTTGCAGAAAATATATCAAGTTTATCAATGCAAAACGCGATTCTTGAAAAGCTTCGAAAATTTCGGCAAAACGATTTTTTCTTTCCGGCATATTTTCGCTGAACTTGCGAGATTCGGGCAGAATGAAATACAGCATCACGGCGTTTGTAAGAGCGAGCGCGGAAACGAAGAAAAACGGGACGTGCGTGCCGAATTTACTTAAAATTCCGCCGATCGCGGGACCGAAAATAAATCCCAAACCGAAAGCTGCGCCGATCAAACCCATTCCTTTTGCGCGGTTTTCACGCGTCGTTACATCGGCGATATAGGCTTGCGCGGTCGAAATATTTCCGCCCGTGATACCGTCAAAAATTCTGCCGAAAAAAAGCAGCGGAAGCGTCGAAGCCAAACCCGTGATCATCGCCGCGACTGAAGTTCCGAGCAGGGAAACGAACAAAACCGGTCGCCGTCCGTATTTATCGGAAAGCTGTCCGAGAAACGGTGTGGAAATAAACTGCATGATCGAATACGAAGCCGTCAGCCAGCCGATCACGAAAGGCGACGCGCCGAATTCGTTTTTCGCATAATCGGGCAAAACCGGAATCGCCACGCCGAATCCGACCAGATCGATAAAGATCGTGATAAAAATGATGATTAGAGGTTTTGTTAAAAATTTTTCCTTAACTGCTTCGTTCGCGTTCTGTTCCGTCATTAAAATTTTCCGCTCTTTTATGTCTGCTCAATATTATATAGTAAGATAACAAGAAACAATCATAACGCTTTGACGTAAACATCAAAAGTAAAACACGCAATTTATGAAAACAAAAGTTCTGCTATTATTTATTTTCGCGCTTATTTTTTCTATGTATCAAGAAACTCCTGCTCAGAAGAAAAGAGCAAAAACGACGAAATCACAAACAGTTGAGGTAAAACAAACGCCGCCGGAAATCAATTTTACAGTTTCGATGACGAAGCCTTGGACGCATCTTCTCGAAGTCGAAATGAAGATCGATTGGGCGCAAATGCCGGAAAAAACCGAATTGAAAATGCCCGTTTGGACACCGGGAAGTTATCTTGTCCGCGAATATGCGCGGCACGTTCAAGAATTTTCGGCGAAAGATGCGAGCGGAAATAATTTGAAATGGCAGAAAACGACGAAAAACACTTGGACGGTCGAAACTAAGGGGGCGAAAAGTTTTACGGCGAGCTACAAAGTTTATTCGAATGAACTGACGGTTCGCACGAACGAACTGAACGACGAACACGCATTTTTTACGCCTGCCGCGCTTTTGTTTTTTATCAAAGATCAACTGAAAACAGGTTCGACCGTTAAAGTAACGCCGTATAAAAATTGGAAAGTTGCAACGGGTTTGCCGAAGGTCGAAGGACAGGAAAACACTTTTCACGCTGAAAATTTCGATGTTTTGTATGATTCGCCGTTTGAAGTGAGCGATTACAAAGAAGTGAGTTTTACGGTTCAGGGCAAACCGCATCGGTATATTTTTTCTGGCGAAGGCAATTACGATATGAACAAAATTGCTTTCGATACGGCGAAGATCGTCGAAGAAGCTTACAAGATTTTTGGTGAATTGCCGTATAACGATTACACTTTTATCGTAAATCTTCGCGGCGGCGGCGGTTTGGAACATTTAAATTCAACTGCGCTGCAATGGAATCGTTTCGGCTTCAAACCGCAAGCTCGTCACAACGATTTTCTCGGTCTGGTCGCGCACGAATATTTTCATCTGTGGAACGTCAAACGCATTCGTCCCGACGCGCTCGGACCTTTCGATTACGAAAACGAAAATTACACGAAACTTTTGTGGGTTGCCGAAGGCGCGACTTCTTATTACGAATCCGTGCTTTTGCGCCGTGCCGGAATCATCGGCGATACGGAAATGCTCAGCGGAAAAGCGGGAATGTTTCAGCAATTGCAGAATCGTCCGGGCAGGTTTGAAACTTCGCTCGAAGACGCGAGTTTCGACGCGTGGATCAAATATTACCGACCTGATGAAAACGCCGTCAATAATCAGATTTCCTACTACGACAAAGGTGATGTCGTGAATATGATGCTCGATCTGACGATCCGCAGTTCGTCCGGCGGTGCGAAATCTTTGGACGATGTTCTGCGTTATCTTTACGACGAGTTTTACAAAAAAGGCAAAAATTACACGCCCGCAGATTTTCAGAAGGTTTCCGAGATGATGGCTGGCAAAAGTCTTGAAGATTTCTTTACGAAATACGTCAGCGGAACGGAAGAGATCGATTACAATTCGATCTTGAATCCGTTCGGACTCCGTGTGGCGGTTGACGAAAGCGGTGCGAATCGTGCTTATATCGGTGCGGATTTTGCCGAGCAGAACGGCGTTTTGACGATTCGTTCGATCTCGTCGGACACGCCTGCTTACGAACAAGGTTTGAACACGGGCGATCAGATCGTGGCGATCGACGGTTATCGTGCGTCGAATCAGTTTTTGTCGAGTTATCTCAGCGAAAAACGCCCGAACGATAAAGTAAAATTGACGTATTTCCGTTTTGAAAAACTGCGTGAAATGGAATTTACGCTCGGCAAAAATATCCGTAAAGGCTACGCGATCCTGCCTGTCGAAAATCCGACCGACGCGCAGAAAAAGCTTTATTTGGAATATACCAAAGCCGAACTCGAATAGTTTTTTATGTATTTAAGAAAAATGACGGCAGCCGTTTTGATCGGCGGTTCTTTGATGTTGGGCGGCTGTCAAAAAAACATCTTTCAATCGCCGACGGTCGCGCCTTTGACGATGCGCGACGTTCCCGCGCTGCGTTTGAATTACCGATACGAAGCCGACGTTCCCGCGCCGACGGGCGAAAATAAAACGGCGGCGGCGGAAGAGCGAAACGCGGCGATTCAGACGGATTTCGACCAAAATCGTCCGCAGGAATTGCTCGACAAAACGATTCTTTCGCCCGACAAAAAGCGCGTTTTGACGGTTTATCACCGCGTCGGCGATGCGGATGCGGAATTTCGGCTCGATATGTATGCGCCCGACGGGAAAATTTTGCGAAAGATCACGCCCGAAACGATGGCGGTGCATTTTCCCGACACGATTCTTTGGTCGCCCGATTCGACGAATGTCGCTTTTGTCGCCGTGATTCGTGCCGGAACGGTCGGTGCTTTGCCGACAACTCTGCCGAACGCGAATGCGAATTCAAATTCAGCAAATACGGCACATTCGGCAAACGCAAATTCGGCGAATACGGCGAATGCGAATCTGCAAACGAACGCGAATGTTGAAACGCCGAACGCGGAAGCGAATGCGAATACCGCGCTGCCGACCGCGCCGACACCTGCCGCGCCGAGCGGCGTTTTGACGTTTCGCACCGAGCAGATTTACGTTTGCAACTCCGAAGGCGACGGCACGAAACCCGTCACGCAAAACGAAGGGCTGATCTATTTTTACTACGTTTGGTCGCCCGACGGCGCGATGCTGGCTTCGCTCGCGGCAACTTACCGCGAATGGAAATATTTGGAATATCAGTCGGTTTTGAAAGGCGAAAATCTCGTGCCGCTCGGCAGACCGCGCCTTGTCGAAACGAACGGACGCGAACGCCGTCTGGATGATGCTTTGACGCAAGCGCGTCCCGTTTGGTCGCCGGATTCGTCGAAAGTTGCAGTCGCTTTCGACAAACAAGTGAGAATTTACGACGCGATCGGCAACAGTCCGACGCAGGCGGCGATCCCGTTAAGAAATTCGCTTTTAACGTCGTCGCAGGTTTACGATCAGCAGTTAATTAAAAACGAAGCGGCAAATACGGCGAACGCGAATACAACGAATACGGCAATTCCGAATGTGAATACGCAAGGCACGACCGTTTTGCCCGATGAAGCGTCGCTCGTTTCGTTCAATCCGATCATTTTGCTCGAATGGACGGCGGACGATCTGCTTTATTTTCAGACGGGCTATGTAAAATCGATGCGAAACGATGCCGACAGCGTGCGGAGCTATCTGCGCTGGCATCGTCTGATCTTGAGTCCGC
>DAITPE010000031.1:0-17245 GCA_036833775.1 Pyrinomonadaceae bacterium
ATCAAGAAAATGCTCGGCGATTATTTGAAACCGTTTGAAGAAATAAAAGTTTCGGTCAAAGCCGACAAATTAAAAATCGATTGTCCCGATACGGATGTGAACGAAAAAACGATCGAAAAATTGGTTTCCGAATGCGCGATCGATCATTCGGTCAAACCTTCGTTTATCTATCATGGCGGAACGGAAAACGGTCGCAAACGCTTGAAAAAATTCGTCAAGAACATCTTGGAAGATTACGACGAAGCACGTAACAAACCCGAAAAAGACGGCAGTTCGCGCCTTTCTTCATATCTGCATTTCGGCTTTCTTTCATCGCTCGAAATCGCGCTGGCGGTTAAGGATTCGGACGCGAAAAAGGAATCGAAAGACGCATTTCTGGAAGAAATTATCGTCCGCCGCGAGCTTTCATACAATCTGACACGCTTTAATCCGAACTACGATTCGATCAAAGCTTTGCCCGATTGGGTTCAGCAAACGATGCGCAAGCACATCGATGATGCGCGCGCGCCGATCTATTCTCTGGAACAATTGGAAGCGGGCAAAACCTACGACGAACTGTGGAACGCCGCCCAGCGCGAAATGGTCGAAACGGGCGAAATCCATAATTACGTGCGGATGCTCTGGGGCAAAAACGTCATCGGCTGGACGAAAAGTTACGAAGAAGCTTTTGAGATTCTCGTGCATTTGAACAATAAATATTGTCTCGATGGTCGCAATCCGAATTCCTACGCGGGAATCCTTTGGTGTTTCGGCAAACACGACCGCCCTTGGATGGAACGCCCTGTTTTCGGCACGATGCGTTATATGACCTCGAATTCGACGGGCAAAAAGTTCGACTCGAAAAAATATATCGAATGGACGAAAACGCTTGGTCAGGGAAAACTTTTCTGAATTAAAAAGGATTTTGCCCACGAAATACACGAAAAGAACGAAAAAGAAGAAAGATTTAATAGTTTTCTGTCTTAATTTCGTATCTTTCGTGTATTTCGTGGGCAAATCTTTTCCTGCAAATTTAACAATTAAATTTACTTGATATTTTTCGTAAAAAAAATCCGCGTTAGAAAATTGAGGAGCAAAATTGTTCCGATTTTATAACTAATTTTTAGGAGCTTTTTTACGCAATGATAAATCATATTTCTATCGCAGTTGATAATCCCGAAAAGGTCGCAAATGTTTTGGCTGAATTATGGAACGGTTTCGTCGTCCCGTTTCCGCCGTGTCCGGGTTCTTTTATGGTTTTTGCCAACGACGGCAGAGGTTCGGCGGTTGAAGTTACACCTGCCGATACGATCTTAATGCCGGGCGAAGGTTTGCCGCAGGAAGAAAATTTCGATACAAACACGCCAACCGAAGAATTTGAAGCAAAATTTGTGAAAAGCGATTTCGTGCCGCGCTATTCGCCGACGCATTTGAACATCAATACGCAGTTGAGCGAAGCGGAAGTCAAGGAAATTGCCAAGCGCGAAGGCTGGCGCACATTGACCTGCAACCGCGATCGCGGACTTTTTCAACTGATCGAAGTTTGGGTTGAAGACCGTTTTATGCTCGAAGTGATGACGCCCGAACAAACGCGCCGTTATGTCGAAATCGCCGATCCCGCATTCATCGCGGCGGCTTTCGGAGCAAATATTCCGCAAGCAAATGTCGTCACGGAAAGAATGAACGTAATTGGATAAGATTTGGGATTTCGGATTTGGGATTAATTGTCAGCAAACGGCAAATCCGAAATCCGCATTCCCAAATCCCAAATTCCCAAGGCTCGGCGTTTTGAAGATTCGATGTTTTGATCACGCTCTTTTACATCGGATTCAGCCCCAAACGCCGCTCACGGCGAAGTTTGAAATTTCAAACTTCGCCGTTTTCACTTTTTGAAAATGAATTAGTTTTCTTTCTTGAAAATACTCGAAGAAATTCTGAAAAATTGAATGAATCCGATGATTCCGCCCAAGACGATTCCGCCGACGATTCCCCACGGCGAGCTTCCCAAAAGCAGATCGGCAAACCAGCCTAAAAGCATCATAAAAACGACCGAAGCCAGCAAAACAATCGCCGCCGAATATGCCAAACCGCTTTTGCGGATCGTGTCCGCCTGCGATTCGGGTTCAAAGGCAAGAATCGTCGGTGCATTTACTTCTTCGTTCGGTTTTTCTTCTGCGGACGAAAGATTTTCCCACGAATTTGTTTCCGTTTTCGTTTCATTCAAAGGAACTTCGGGCTCATCGGTCAAGTTTTTATAAGTTTCTTCTTCGTTTTCGAGCAGTTTTTCCAAATCTTCTTCCGACATCGAAGAAAGATCGTTCAAACGCTCGTCGAAACTTTCGGGTTTGGCAAAAAACTTCGATTCTTCGGGAATTTGAAAAGCGTTTGCGTTCGTTTCATCCGCCGTGTTTGGTTCGGTTTCGGCTTTGCGTTCGATGTCCGCAAACATTTCCTCAAATTGCTTATCATCGATCGAAGGCGGCTCGTTGACGGGCGTTTCGACTGTTTTTTGTTCATTCGGCGCGAAACTAAAAAGTGAATTTGAATTACTTTCGGTCACAGCCGATTCTTTTTTCGGTGAAGGTTCTTCATCCGCATCGAGTAAAGATTTGATCATTTTGAAATCTCCGTTCTAATTTTCACAGCAAAACTATTTTATGCGAAATTTACAAATAACAAAACGGGCAGGCGATTTTTCGCACCTGCCCGTTTTGTTATTTTGAAAATGTTCTATCAATTGTTTTTAACTGCGGTCGTGCCTTCGAGCGGACGATTATTTAAAACGTCCAGCAGATTTTTCGTGACGATCTCGTTTCCCGTCAGGCGATTATGTTCAGAACACGCTTCGCCTTCGCCGCTGACCAGCACGTCAGAGTCGATATTGCGGAGTCTGCCGAGTTTTAGAAACGACGAGATTAGCGAACGCTTCGGCACAACGCCGTCACCGGGCGTGAGCAAAACGGCTTCGGTCTGCTCTTTCGTCACTTTTTCGCCGCTTGCTTTTTCATACGAAGTCGGGTTGAAATCCGTTTTCCAAATGCCTTTTTTCGCGTCTTTACGAAGAATCATTCCGTCAATCGTAGGACGGCATTCCGCGCCGAGATAATACATCGCAACCGGATTTTTCGACCTCGGCGAAGCATCAAGCGCGGTATGAAAAAGTTTGGCGCGAGCCAAAACCGCGTTGAAATATCTTTGCGCATTTTGTTGTTCTTCCGTGCTGAATTTCTTTGCAAAATCTTCGTCTTTATAAGCCAGCCAACCGTATTTTTCCCAAGTTTTAGTACTTAAAAGATCGATCTTGACAGGTTTCAGATTTTCGTCGAAAACCCGCGCCGTTCCTGCATGCGGCAAAAGTTGATAAACCGACGGAATCGTGAAAAGATCATATTTCGACAGATTTTGAATGAACGGAAGATTGATTTTACCGCTTCCGAAAAGCGAAAAACCGTTAAGCAATGAATCGAGCGAAGAAAGCGCACCCGCATTCGGCGTTGCAACCATCGATATGCTATTGATGTAAGCCGCACCTTTCCACGTCGGACGCGGATTGCTTGAAATGAGATCGGCGTTTCCGTACATCACCGCATAACGCGAAATCAGTCCGCCCATCGAATGCGCGATGATATTGAATTTTAAATTCGGCGTGTTTAGTTTCGTTCTGACCGAATCTATTTTTTTCAATAATTCCTGCGCGTTTTCGACATTATCGCGCCGCCAATCGTATGCAAAAACATAAAAAGTATCGGCATCGCCGCCCGCTTTCGGATCGTCGAATTTTCCTTCAGTAAAGCCATCGGCAATCAGCGAATCGATCAATTTTTGATAAATTTCGATGTCCGGCGCAAGCTTGATAATCTGAATTTTCCGCAGAATATCGCCCGGAATCAGATTGTCACGGTTTGCTTTCAGATTCGCCGAAACAGGCAAACGAAGATCGTCGTCTTTTGAACGTCCGAGATCGAACCAAACTTTTTCTTTCGTGTTTTTATTGATCAATTCCGAGCCGATCAAACCCGGAATAATGATGACAGGCAATCTGCCTTTTGCAGGATTTTTGACCTCGATCTTTTGCTCGCGCTCGGCTTTTTTCTCTTCTTCCTTCGCCAGCTTTTCTTCACGTTTCTCTATTTTTTTCTGTTCTACCGCTTTCTTTTCTTCTTTTTTTTCTACTTTTTCTTCAGGCTTTTTGGTTTCCTGCGCAAAAGCCGTCTGACCGAAAAAAAGTGTCAGCGCAAAAAGCATCAAAAAAATGGATTTGGCGGTTCCATAAACTTTCAACATAAAATTTTCCCTTACTCGATAAAAATTATACTTCAAAAATACTTAAATCTTAACTTATCGGCTCAGATGTCGAGACTTCTTCATTCGTTGTATTGTCTTTAATTACAATCGTTTCGCGCGATGATTCGAGTTCGTAAGTGATGCCGCGCCAGACGATTTTTCGTGAAATCAAGGCGCAAAACGCATTATAAAAAAATATCGCCGGAGTAAAAATCCAAAGCGTGTTTTGCGTCGTAAACTGTTTATTTAATTGATATTTATATTTTTCTAAAACCAATTTCACGGCATTCAATCGCAGCCAACTTTTGCCGATACTGAAAATCGAAACGATCAAAAGCGTAAGAACCGTAAACCAAAAAGAAAATGAACTTTTGTCTAAAAAGATGAGATTAAAAATCCCCCAAATCCAAACCAGATTAAAAAGTCCCGAGCCGATAAAAGAAGCGATCCAAAGGTTTTGCGCGTAAACCCGCGTAATTTTCATCTGCCGCGTCGTAAATTCGAAAAGCTCCGAAAAACTGCAATCTTCGACCGAAGCCGTAAGTGCTTGCGGCACGAAAAAGATCGGCAATTTCGCTTCTTTCATTGCCCGCGTAACGGCAAAATCGTCGGAAACCGTGCCGCGCCATTTTTCGCGCATTTCCAATTTTTCAAAAACTTCGCGCCGCATCGCCATCGAACCGCCCCAGCAAAAATTCGATTTTACGTTTTCACCCAATGCCGAAGCGATCGAAGCATTCCACACGACGCGAAGTTCCGACGCAAGATTTCTCTTTTTTGAAATAAACCAGCGATAACCCGTCGCCGCGCCGATTTTTTCATCTTTCAAAGGCGCGATCAAATTTTTCAGCCAATTTTCGACAGGTCGCGCATCGGAATCGACAAAAACGAAAATCTCGCTTTCATCAGAAACCTTCAAAACAGCTTCGCGCAAATTTTCGACCTTTTGACTCGACTCCTTTGTTTTTGGCGCAACTATCAATTTTGCAGAAACTTGCGGATTTTCGGCGATGAGTTTTTTGATAACGAAAACGGCTTCGTCACGTTCGTCGTCAACGGCAAAAACGATTTCGTATTTCGGAAAATTCTGCCGAAAAAGCGCACGTAGATTTTCTTCCAAGTCCGCATCAAGTCCGCGGCAAGGCGCGATTATCGAAACGAAAGGCGCAAAATCGATTTCATTTTTGGCAAGTTCACGCCGAAAAAAATTCAGATAATTTATCCCGCTGCGCAGAGATTTAAAGCTGAAATAGATGAGTAAAATTGAAAAAAAGTAGAAAAGAAACATCGAATTTTCGTCTTTGAAAGATTAGCGCGAATCGCAAATATTACGAAATTAAATGTGTAGAAATTTCTTCAATAATTTGTTTTTCATAGCTTTTAAATTATTTTGTTTTCTAAATCATAACTATATATTACAATTTTCCTATGATTCAAACAGTTTCCGGCGCGCTCGAAAAATTTCAAAATTCGGTCGGCATCAAATTTCAGCTTTACAACAGTTTATTTTTGTCGCTTCCTTTTTACGGCGTCGATAAAACGGGCATTTTGCTTTCGCTTTTCAACACCGATTGTGAAGCGGGTTTTGCAAACGGCAAAAGTCCGCAGGAAATTATCGAGACATTTTTTGAAAATTATTCCGAAAAGGAAAAACTCGAATTTCTGTTTCGTTTCGTTCAATACACCGAACGCCAAGTCGTGCTTTTCGATGCGCTCGAAGACGCTGCTTTTTGCGAGCTTCACGATGTCAACGGCGCGGGAACTTTGACACAGCTCGAAGCGAGAGTTTTGCAGGAAAACAACACGGAAGAATTTGCCGAAAAAGTAAATAATTTCAATGTTCGCTTGGTTTTAACCGCGCATCCGACGCAGTTTTATCCGGGAACGGTTCTCGGCATCATCAACGATCTCGTCGAAGCGATCGAGAAAAACGATGTTTCATTAATCAACACTTATTTGCAGCAATTAGGACGCACGCCGTTTTTCAAAAAACAGAAACCGACACCGTTTGACGAAGCGCAAAGTTTAATTTGGTATCTCGAAAATGTTTTTTACGAAGCGATCGGCAACATCGCCTCTGACCTGAAAAATTCGTTTCCGAAAGAAAATTTCGACCTCACGAATCTCGTCAAAATGGGTTTCTGGTCGGGCGGCGACCGCGACGGAAATCCGTTTGTAACGACTGAAATCACCTTAAAAACCGCCGAAGCTTTGCGCCTTGCCGCGCTTCGCTGTTATTACCGCGACACGCGCAAACTCAAACGCCGTCTGACATTTACGGGCGTTGACGCGGCATTGTCCGAACTCGAAAACAAACTTTACTTGGAAGCTTTTTCGTCGCGCAAAAACGATCTGACAAAAGACGACGTTTTGCAGCATTTATACAAAATTCGCGCAATGATTATTGAAAATCACAACGGTTTGTTCGTTCATCTGGTCGATAATCTGCTCGAAAAAGTAAACACTTTCGGACTTTATTTCGCGTCGCTCGACATTCGCCAAGACAGCAGCGTTCACGCCAAAGTTTTGTCCGAAGTAGCCGAAAAAACCGATGCTTTAACTAATAATTATAACGATTTGAGCGACGCGGAAAAGATCGAAACGCTTTCGAATGTAAATAAAGAAATCGACGCTGAAATTTTTACGGACGAATTAACACGCGACACGATTCAAAACATTGCCGCCGTCAGAGAAATTCAAGCGAAAAACGGCGAAAAAGCCTGTCATCGATACATCATCAGTCATTCGGAAACGGCTTTGAACATTATCGAAGTTTTCGGTTTGTTTCTGCTCGGCGGCTGGAAAAAGGAAGATTTGAGCGTTGACATCGTGCCGCTTTTTGAAACGATCGCCGACCTCAAAGAAGCCGCAAAGATTATGCGCGAGCTTTACGAAAACCCAATCTATCGTGAACATCTTGCAAGCCGAAACAACACGCAAACGATCATGCTCGGTTTCAGCGACGGCACGAAAGACGGCGGTTATTTAATGGCGAATTGGAGTATTTACAAAGCAAAAGATGAGCTGACGCGTCTTGCCAAAGATTACGGAATTTCGGTAATTTTCTTTGACGGTCGCGGCGGTCCGCCTGCGCGCGGCGGCGGAAAAACGCATAAATTTTATTCGTCGATGGGCGCGGAAATTGCCAACGACGCGATCGAACTGACGATTCAAGGACAAACCGTTTCGTCGAATTTCGGAACGGTCGATGCGGCGCAATTCAACATCGAACAGCTTCTTCACGCCGGAATTTACAATCATCTTTTTGCCGCGAAAGAACAAACTTTTACGCCGCAAGAAGAAGAATTGATGCAAAATCTAGCAGAAAGTGCGCTTCAATCTTACGAAGAATTGAAAAATCATCCGCATTTTCTCGATTATCTTTCGGACGTTTCGCCGCTCAAATTTTACGCCGAAACGAACATCGGTTCGCGTCCGGCAAAACGCGGTTCGGGAAAACTGACGCTCGACGATCTTCGTGCGATTCCGTTCGTCGGCGCGTGGAGTCAGTTAAAGCAAAATGTTCCCGGCTTTTACGGCGTTGGTTCGGCTTTGCGTGATTTAAGTGAAAGTTTAGACGCAATCCGCGAGCTTTATCATTCAAATCTTTTCTTCAAAACCTTGATCGACAACTGCGAAATGGCAATGCAGAAATCGGATTTTCAGCTCACGGAATTTCTTTCCGAACACGAAATTTACGGCAAAATCTGGCAAATGATTCACGACGAATACGAACTTTGCCGCGAATATTTGGAAAAAATTACGGGTAAAAAAGCGTTGATGTCGGATTTTCCGGTCGAACAACAATCCGTCCAAACACGCGAACGAATCGTTTTGCCTTTGACGACGATTCAGCAATACGCTTTGACGAAAATCCGTGAATCTAATGATGAAGATTTAAAGAATATTTTAGGGAAACTCGTGATTCGCTGTTCATTCGGCATCATCAACGCGGGACGAAATTCGGCTTGAGTTTTAACGCAAAGACGCGAAGAGACAAAGGCGCAAAGTTTTTTAAGATTTATACTATTTTCCTTTATCTTAAAAAAACTTTGCGCCTTTGCTATTTTGCGTCTTTGCGTTAAAACATTTAATCCGTCACCGCACCGAATTTGGCGGATGAAACGAGTTTCGCGTATTTTGAGATCACGCCGCGTGTAAATCGCGGTTCGGGAATTTTCCAGTTTGCGCGTCTTTCCGCTAATTCTTCGTCCGAAAGATGAACCTGCAAAAGTCTTTCGTCGGCATCGATCGTAATTAAATCGCCGTTTTCCACGAGCGCAATATTTCCGCCGACTGCCGCTTCGGGCGCGACATGTCCGACGACCATTCCGTAAGTTCCGCCGGAAAATCTGCCGTCCGTGATAAGTCCGACTGAATCGCCCAAACCAAGACCGATAATTGCGGAAGTCGGCGCGAGCATTTCACGCATTCCGGGTCCGCCTTTCGGTCCTTCGTAACGAATGACGACGACATCGCCCGCTTCGATCTTTCTGCCGATGATCGCTGACATTGCTTCTTCTTCCGAATCGAAAACTTTCGCTTTTCCGGTAATTTTGCGTGATTTTATGCCCGTAATTTTCGCAACGGCGTTTTCTTCTGCTAAGTTTCCGTTCAAAATTGCGAGATGACCTTCGGCGTAAAGCGGATTTTCAAACGAGCGCACAACATCTTGATTTTCAGGAACTTCGCCTGAAATATTTTCCAGATTTTCGGCAATCGTTTTGCCCGTGATCGTCAGACAATCGCCGTGAAGAATTCCTTTTTCAAGCAGAATTTTCATAATCAAAGGAATTCCGCCGACTTTGTGCAGATCGGTCGCCACGTATTGTCCCGAAGGTTTTAAGTAACACAAAACCGGAACTTTACGGCGAATCGTTTCAAAATCTTCGATCTTCAGATCGACTTTCATCGAATGCGCGATCGCCAAAAGATGCAAAACTGCATTCGTCGAACCGCCCGTTGCCATTACGACCGCGATCGCGTTTTCAAAGGCTTTGCGCGTCATAATTTGCGACGGAAGCAAATTATTTTCGACAGCTTTCGCCAAAACTCGCGCCGATTCTTTCGCACTTTCGCGTTTTTCGTCGTCTTCTGCCGCCATTGTTGACGAATACGGCAAACTCATTCCCAACGCTTCGATTGCCGAAGACATCGTGTTTGCCGTGTACATTCCGCCGCACGAACCTGCGCCGGGACACGCTTTTTTCTCGACCGCGCAAAGCTGTTCTTCGTCGATCTTTCCAGCGATAAATTCGCCGACGGCTTCAAACGCGGAAACGACCGTCAAATCTTTGCCGTTCAAATGTCCGGCTTTGATCGTGCCGCCGTAAACGAAAATTGCAGGAATATCGAGCCGCGCAATCGCAATCATCGCACCGGGCATATTTTTGTCGCATCCGCCGATAGCCAGAAGTCCGTCCATTTGCTGACCTTGGCAAACGGTTTCGATCGAATCGGCGATGACTTCGCGTGAAATTAAGGAATACTTCATTCCTTGCGTTCCCATTGAGATTCCGTCCGAAATCGTGATCGTACCGAAAACCTGCGGCATCAAACCTTCGGATTTTGCCGCCGCAATTGCGTCGTCGGCGAGTTTTCCGAGACTCAAATTGCAAGGCGTAATCGTGCTGTAACCGTTTGCCACGCCGATGATCGGCTTGGAAAAATCTTCGTCACTGAAACCGACCGCACGCAACATCGCACGATTCGGCACACGCTCAACACCTTCGGTGATTAATTTGCTTCTGTAATTATTTGGCATAATTTTAGGAAAATTAACCGCAGATAGACGCGGATAGACGCAGATTTTTTGGTATTATTTCTCAATAATCAATCTTGTTTTATCTGCGTCTATCCGCGTTCATCTGCGGTTAATTTTTATTCTTCACTCCAAAGCGCAACGCGTTTTTCGTAAACTTCTCTGACCATTGCGACATCTTCAAAGAATTTTGAAAGTTCGTTCATTCTCAAAGCTTGCGGACCGTCAACCAACGCTTTCGACGGTTCGGGATGAAAATCGACGAGAATCATATTCGCACCCGCAATGACGGCTTGCGCGGTGACGTGCATAATATCCAGAATATTGTCCGAACTCCGACCGCGACCGCCGACCGAGTGTGACGGATCACAGCAAACCGGCATTCGCGTTAATCTTTTCACGACCGGAATATGCGCGAAATCGACCATATTTCTGTGCGGATCGCCGATGTTGGTTTTCATTCCGCGCAGTGCAAAAATGACTTTCTGATTGCCTTCGCTCGCGAGATATTCGGCGGCGTGAAGCGATTCGTCCAAAGTAATTCCAAAACCGCGTTTTAAGAGAACGGGAAATTCCTGTTGACGACCGACGTTCTTCAACAATTCAAAATTCTGCGTGTTTCGCGTTCCGATCTGAAGCATCACGCCCGTCGAGTTGCCCGTCTTTTCCAACGCTTCGCGTATTTCATCGATATGCGATTCGTGCGTAATTTCCATTGCGATTACTTTAATTCCGTATTTGCCCGCCAATTCAAAAACATACGGCAGACATTCCGCGCCGTAACCTTGAAACGAATACGGCGAAGTGCGCGGTTTATACGCGCCCATCCGCGTGCAAACCTGCCCGTTTTCCTGCAAAGCCTTCATCATTCCTTCGACCGATTCGGGCGAATCGACCGCGCAAAGACCGGCGAAAACGTTCAAATTATCCTGCGAAAATTCAACGCCGTTATAGGTAAAATGATTCGGACGATTGTCGTCTTTGTGCCGTCCCAAAACGCGATATTCTTCCGACACGCGAACGGCGTGATCGACGCCCGGAAAGCTTTTCATTTCTTCGAGCGACAAAGCCGCCGTGTTTCCGATCAGATAAACTTCTGTCAAAATCTGCTCCGCGCCCTGCACTTTATGCACACGCATCTCGACATTCGGAGTTTTCTTCAAATGTTCTGAAATTCGCTGAAATTCACGGCTTTCAGCGTCAATATTAGGTTTAAGTATTAAAATCATTTTCTGAATCTCAAATAATAAAATAAGAATGCTTTCTGTAATAATATTCTCGTATGTAAAGAATCTTTACTCGCTGTCCAAGACACTAAGACAGGTGTCTTAGTCACTTTAACCGCTGTCTTAGACTCAAAGACAACTGTCCTAGTTACTTTAACTGCTGTCTTAGTTAATGTGACAACTGTCTTAGACACTTCAACTGCTGTCCAAGACACTTTAACCGTTGTCTCAGACACTTTAACTGCTGTTTGAGATACTTTGACTATTGTCTATGACACTTTACTTACAAAGAAAGTCATTAAGCGCAGAGGCAAATAAACTCTCTGCGCGAGTGTAATTATGTTACACACTATTTGTTTAGCGACCGTTTTGATCGCCGAAACTATAAAATCTCTTCCAGTTTTTCGTCCGCCAATTCGATTCGCGAATAACGTCCGAGATAGCGCACTTCTTCGGCTTGTTCTTTGATTTCGTCGAGCGCGCCGCGCAATTCGCTTTCGGACGCGGGCGTTTTCAGATCGAAATAAAAATTAAACTGCCACGGCGCACCTTTAATCGGGCGGCTTTCGATCTTTGACAAATCGATTCCGCGCCGCACGAACGGACGAAGCGCGTTATGCAGTGCGCCGGGTTCGTGTTTCAAGCGCACGATCAGCGAAACTTTGCCGCCTTTTTCCGAATCGTTCGCGCTCGGCGACAGCAAAACGAAGCGTGTGTAATTTTCGGCGTGGTCTTCGATATGTTCGCGCAAAATCTTTCCGCCGTAGATTTCCGCCGTCCGCTTTCCGCCGATCGCGGCGCGAGATTTATCGCCCGATTCGATCACGCGGCGCACGCTTCCCGCCGTATCGTCCGCCGCAACGCCTTTTAATTCCGTGTGCGCGGCGAAAAATCTTTCGCATTGCGCGAGCGCGACCGGGTGCGATTCGACCGTTTTGATGTCTTCAAAATTCGCACCTGTTGCACCAACCAAAAAATGCGAGATCGGCAAAATTATTTCCGCGACGATGTGCAGATTGCTGTGCAAAAGCAGATCGTAACAGCGGTGAACCGAACCGACGAGCGAATTTTCGAGCGGCGACAAAATATAATCGGCTTTGCCGTCTTCGATCGATCGATACAAATCTTCAAACGTCTGACACGGAACGGTTTGACAATCTTTTCCCAAAATTCCGATGACTGCCGCTTCGGAAAAGCTCCCCTTTTCGCCTTGGAAAGCAACACGCGCTTTTTTCTCAAGGTTTTCGGGCGCAATATTTTCCGCCGTTTCAAACGGTTTGCGGTAAGTTTTCTGCTGTAGATGAAGCGATTCGTCGATGATTCGCTGAAAAATATTCTCGATACTCTGCGCGTCGAACGGTCCCGCATTTTCTTTTGCGAGTCTTTCGAGAACCTCGCTTTCGCGCTTCGGATCGCACAGCGACGTATCGACCTTCGTTTTCGCAGCACCGACGCGCAAAGCGATCGCGGCGCGTTTATTCAAAAGATTCAGAATCTCGGTATCGATCGCGTCGATTTCCGCACGCGGATTATTAATTATCGGCTCACTCATTTGAATTTCGGATTTTGGATTTCGGATTTCGGATAGTTTTGTTACTTTACAAATTCATTATTAATCGAATTGTCTATTCGTTCTAAGACATTATTAGATAAGCTACGCCTTTATTTACGCGTCAGCAAATCCAAAATCCAAAATCCGCAATCCAAAATCGCTAGACTGCCCAGAGATGATTGTCTGTGTTGTAATGCAGTAGAAAATCGCTGTTGTCGCGCCATTCGGGACGATAATTCGTCGCCACGACCGCGAGCGTTTCGGCTAATGCGAGCGAAGAATGTTCGACGTTCGGCGGTACGACAAGGCTTTGATTCGCTTCGAGAACGTATTCTTCATCGCCGAGCTTGACCTGCCATTTTCCGTGAACGACGTAAATGATTTCTTCGTGTCCGTGACTGTGCGAAGCTGTGATCGCGCCTTGTTCGAGCTTGACGTGAGCAAGCATCAAGTTTTCACCAACCGCAACTTCGCGGCTGTAACCATCGGTCGTTGTGCGTTTGTCTGTTCTGTTCCAATCGTATTGCTTCATAATTTTAAGAGTGGCGAGCGAAGAGTTGCGAGTGGTGAGTTTGGGTATTTACTCACCACTCGCAACTCTTTACTCTCTACTAATTTACCTGTTTATTAACCAAAACTTTTTCCTGCATCCACGGCATCATTTTGCGCAAATTTTTGCCGACTTCTTCGATCGAATGTTTTTCGCCTTCGGCTTCCATTTGCTTGAAATTAACTTTGCCGTTGTCGCATTCGCTCATCCATTCGTCGGCAAACTCGCCGCTCTGGATTTCGCCTAAAATCTTTTTCATTTCGGCTTTCGTCGCGTCCGTCACGATGCGTTTTCCGCGCGTCAGATCGCCGTATTCAGCCGTGTTTGAAACCGAATAACGCATATTCGAAATGCCGCCTTCGTATAAAAGATCGACAATCAATTTCAGTTCGTGCAGACATTCGAAATAAGCCATTTCAGGCGCGTAACCGGCTTCCGTCAAAGTTTCGTAACCGGCTTGGATTAATGCAGTTACGCCGCCGCAGAGAACGGCTTGTTCGCCGAAAAGATCGGTTTCGGTTTCTTCTTTAAACGTCGTTTCGATAATTCCCGCTTTGCCGCCGCCGACCGCCGAAGCATAAGACAAACCGACCTGCTGTGTGTCGCCCGAAACGTCTTGATGAACGGCTAAAAGACACGGAACGCCGCGTCCCAAAGTGTATTCGTGACGCACGAGATGTCCCGGACCTTTCGGCGCGACGAGAAAAACATTAACGTCTGCGGGCGGCACGATTTTCTTGAAATGAACCGAAAAACCGTGTGCAAACGCGAGATATTTTCCCGCGCTCAGATTCGGTTCGATCTCGTTTTTATAAACACTCGGCGCGAGTTCGTCCGGCACTAAAACCATCACCACATCAGCCATTTTCACGGCATCGCCCGTAAACATAACTTCGTGTCCGGCAGCTTCGGCTTTTGCCCATGATTTGCTGTTTTGCGGCAAACCGACGATCACATCCGCGCCCGAATCTTTCAAATTATTCGCGTGCGCGTGTCCTTGAGAACCAAATCCGATAACGGCAACTCGTTTGTTTTTAATCAGTTGCTCGTTTGCATCTTTATCGTAATAAACCTTCATTAAATTTCCTCTTTAATTCGATTTGAAAGAAAATTCATCCACAGATAAACACAGATTGACACGGATTTTTTGAATCATTCATATCTGAGTTTATCTGTGTGTATCTGTGGATAATTTCCATTTTTTTATTTTCAAACTGTTCAGCCTGCGGCTTCCGCTTTTTGTTCAAACGGTGAAAGCCGATTGATCGCCACACAACCCGTGCGCGTGACTTCGTTGATCTGAAAAGGTTTGAGCATTTCGATGAACGTATCGACCTTTTGCCAATGTCCCGAAAGTTCGAGAATCATTTTTTCGTGCGAAATATCGACGACTTTGGCGCGAAAAATCTGCACTAGATTCATAATTTCCTGCCGTCCGTCGCCTGCTTTGACAGAAACATCGATCAAAGCCATTTCGCGTTCGATATGCGGCAATTTCGTGACCGCTTTGACTTCGCGGACACGCGCCAGACGTGCGCATTGTTTAATAATTTGCTCGATCGTGCGGTCGTCGCCGTGCGTTACGATCGTGCAACGCGACCAAGCCGGCTCCAATGTTTTGCCAACGCAGATCGTTTCGATATTAAATCCGCGCGCCGAAAAAAGTCCGACGATCCGCGAAAGTTCGCCCGCTTCGTTTGCCACTAAAATTGAAATCGTATGCTGCATTTTTTAAGTAGAGAGTGGAGAGTGGAGAGTGGAGAGTAGAAGTTTTTCTCTTCACTCTCCACTCTCCACTCGCAACTATTTCAGAATCATATTTCTCGTATCTTGTCCCGCCGGAATGATCGGGAAGACGTTTTCTTCTTTGCTGACAACAATATCCATAATTGCCACGCCGTCGAAATTCAGACCTTCTTCCAAAACTTTCGTCAGTTCGGCAGGCGTTTCGGCTCGCAAACCTTTCGCTCCGTAGGCTTCCGCCAATTTGATGAAATCGGGCGAAATGGAAAGATCGACTTCCGAATAAGCGCGGTCGTAAAACATTTCTTGCCACTGACGAACCATGCCCAAATAGCCATTGTTCATAATGATGACTTTGAGCGGAATTTTGTATTGAATCGCCGTGATGATTTCTTGATTCGTCATCTGAAATCCGCCGTCGCCGACGACTGCAACAACTTGTTGATCGGGAAAAGCAAGTTGTGCGCCCATTGCCGCCGGAAGCCCGAATCCCATCGTTCCCAAACCGCCGCTCGTCAGCCATTGACGCGAACGCTTAAACGGATAAAACTGCGCCGCCCACATTTGATGCTGCCCGACATCAGTCACAATAATCGCGTCGCCGTTTGTTGCGCGGTGAAGCTCTTCGATAACTTGCTGCGGCTTGATCTCGGTTTCGGAATAATCGCAGGAAAGCGGAACCGATTCGCGCCACGTTTTCAGTTTCTTCCACCAATTTTCACGGTTTGCCTTTCCATTTTCGACCGTGTTTTTGTCTGCTTCGTTTAATTTTTCGGCAATCGCCGACAAAGCCGTTTTAGCATCTGCGACCAGAGAAATATGCGGTTTTTTAATTTTTCCGATGTTTGAAGGATCAATGTCGATATGAATAATTTCCGCATTCGGCGCAAATGTCGCAAGTTTCCCGGTCACGCGGTCATCAAATCGAACGCCGACGGCAATGAGCAGATCGCTTTCCGAAACCGCTATATTCGACGCGTAAGTTCCGTGCATTCCGAGCATTCCGAGTGAAAGTTCGTGCGCAGTCGGAAATCCGCCTAAGCCCATCAGCGTCGGAGTAACGGGCGTTTGCAACATTTCAACAACTTGCATCAATTCGTCCGCCGCATCCGCTGTGACGATTCCGCCGCCGACATAAAAAATCGGCTGACGCGCATTGATTAATTTTTCAATAACCAAAGAAAGTGCGGTTTCGTCGATTTCTTCTTCGACGTTTTCAAACAAATATTCAGCGTGAAGTTTGCGCGGACTGTCGCACAGATTTGCCGTAATATCTTTCGGAACATCGATCACGACCGGACCGGGTTTGCCTGATTTGGCGATGCAGAAAGCTTCGTCAATGATCGCTTCGAGATCGCGCACGTCTTTCACCAAATAGCTGTGTTTGACGATCGGCAAAGTCACGCCGAATGTATCAACTTCTTGAAAAGCATCCGTTCCGATCATCGGCAAAGGAACTTGTCCCGTGATAACAACAAGCGGAATCGAATCCATATAAGCCGTCGCAATTCCCGTCACCGCATTAGTCGCGCCCGGACCTGACGTGACCAGCGCAACGCCGACTTTTCCGGTCGCACGCGCATAGCCTTCCGCTGCGTGAACCGCGCCTTGTTCGTGGCGCACGAGATAATGCGTAATTTCATCGCGAAAACGCCAGATTTCATCGTAAATATGCAAAACCGCGCCGCCCGGAAGTCCGAAAACCGTGTCAACGCCGTTGTTTATCAAACCGCGCACGAGAATTTCAGCACCGCGCGGGGCAGTTTTTACGGTTTCATTATTAATTTTTTCGGTCGTTTTTGCGACATTCGCCACGCTTGTCATAAATCTCTTTTCACTTTCACGAGCCATAAAATCAAAAAAGCCATCATCCTTTTTTCGGATAACGACTTTCCTCGGATATTACATAAACCATTCAGAAGCCGTCATCAGTCAAGAATAATGACGTTAAAGCTAATGCTCACAATAATCACAAAAGGCGCAGACCTTTCGTTTTTAGATTTGTTATTGATTTTTCGATTATTTGCTAGCATTACTAAAAGTTTTAGTCTTTTCAAGATTATGATTTTTATTTATAACTGTCAAGAGTTTTCTTGAAAGACGGGAAAAAAAATTGAAATTGTTCAATATTCAGAATGATTTATTTTTTT
>DAITPE010000032.1:0-17211 GCA_036833775.1 Pyrinomonadaceae bacterium
AAGATATTTGATAAAAATAAAGAATGAATCCTGCAAGATGCACTGCCGAGAATTAAATTAATTTTGTGATCGCGACACCGCGCGTCGTCACTGCGACCGAAGCCGAACGTGTTCAACCGGAAAGCGAAAAAGCTCCGGCGCACGATGCTTTTACGAGACTTTTGACGCGGCTCGAACCGGGTGCCGAATCGCTTTGGGCGGAGTCGCGTTCGCAAATCAGCCTGCATCAAGGTATTTTGGTTTTGGACGATTCGACGCTTGAAAAGCCGTATTCCAAACGAAATGACTTGGTTTATCGGCATTGGTCGGGCAAACGAAAAGAAGTTGTCGCGGGCATCAATTTGATCACGCTGCTGTGGACTGACGGCGACCGTGCGGTGCCGGTCGATTACCGCGTTTTTGACAAAGACCGCGACCGCAAAACCAAGAACGATCATTTCTCGGAGATGCTGATCGAGGCGCAAACACGCGGCTTTGATCCTGAAATGGTTTGTTTCGACAGTTGGTATGCAAGCGCGGAAAACTTGAAACTGTGTCGCGCTTTGGGATGGCATTTCTTGACCCGCTTGAAGTCGAATCGTCTGGTCAATCCTGACCGAACAGGTTTGCGGGCGGTTTCTGAAATCGGGATTCCTGACGCCGGGCGCGTTGTGTGGCTCAAAGATTTCGGACTCGTGAAAGTGTTTCGCGTTGCAGCCACAGACGGCATAACGGAGCATTGGGCAAGTAGTAAAACTGAAATGCGCGAGCTTGAACGCATCAAATATGAGTCTTTCAGTTGGCAGATCGAGCATATCATCGCGGGATCAAACAGTTTTGTCTGATCGAACGCGAGCAAATGCGCCGTCGCCAACCATGGCTCAACACATCAATTTGTGTCTGCGCACATTTTTGCGGATTGAAAGCCATTGTTATCGAACAGGAATCAGTTGGTTTGAAGCGAAACACTCGATTATCAGAGAAGCCGTCAGAAATTATCCGGCGAATCCGCTTTATCAAATTATTCCAACTGCGTAACTTCTATGTTATTTTGACCGAAAGCTGTAATTTTGTCTGGTACTATTTTACGGGATGGTTACACGCGAAATCGATCCGACGAAACTTAATGACGAAACTACCAGCGAAATCCTTAATAATCTTGATGCACTGAAATTAAAACTATTGAAGTTTAGAAAAACCGAAGGCTTCAACTAATTTTTTTGGATTAAACCAACTGTGCTACAAAAACTCCTCCAATGCAAGCTTATGGGTAAATTCACAACGCTTTTGTGAATTCACCAATATAGTGTCATTAATTTTTACTTAAAATCAACAACTTACGAAACTTGTTTACCCATATTCTGTCAATATATTTACCCATAAGTTGTCAATATTTTGTATTTTTTACCCATAAATTGTCATTTTAAAATTGGAAAATAATGGTTACATAAATAGAGTTATGTGCGGCTATTTTGGTTTGAAATAGTTTTATTAGCTTTGGAACGATAAAATGAAAAATTCCGGCACCGGAAATCTTTCATCGTAATTTTCAAATTTTAAACTCTACAATTACAATGAAGGACGCATGGGAATTTTCAAGGCTTTGATTCTCGAAATCAAGGTTGTCGGCTTTGAGCCGAGAAGTTCTGCCGCGCCGTCATTTCCATAGACTCTGTAGTTTGATTTTTTTAAGGCTTGAATGATGTTATCGCGTTCCATATTCTTTAAATCCGTGTAAGTCAAAATAGATTTTTTTACTTCAACCTCTTTATTTTCTGTAATGATCATCTGATTTAAAACTTGCGGCATCGTAAAATTCAGGCGATTGGACTGCGCCAAAATGATTGATCTTTCGACAATATTTTGCAGTTCGCGGACATTACCGGGATAGGAATAATTTTGCAGAGTTTTAATATCGTGGTCGGTCAATTGGAAAACTTTGCAGTGCATTTTAGCGGCGAATTGTTCAAGAAAATGTCTGGTCAAAAGTTCAATATCCTCAAGTCTTTCACGCAGCGGCGGAAGATGAATCGGAAAAACGCTGATGCGGTAAAATAAATCCTGACGAAAATTTCCTTGTTCGACTTCTGACCACAAATCCCGATTGGTTGCCGCGATTACGCGCACATCGACAGTTCTCGTTTTATCTTCGCCGACTCTTTCAAATTGCTTTTCCTGTAGAACGCGCAAAAGTTTTCCCTGCATCGATAAAGGTAATTCGCCGATCTCATCGAGAAAAATCGTGCCGCCGTCGGCAAGCTGAAAACGTCCGATGCGGTCTTTGAATGCTCCCGTAAATGCGCCTTTGATGTGTCCGAAAAATTCGCTTTCAAAAAGTTCGTTGCTGATCGCCGCACAATTTACTTTGACCAGCGGTTTATCTTTTCGCAAACTCGCTTCGTGCAATGCCCGCGCAACCATTTCTTTCCCTGTTCCGCTTTCGCCTGTCAATAAAACCGTCGCGTCTGAAGTGCCGACCAATTCAATTTGTTGCAAAATTTTATTCCAAACCGGACTTTTTCCGATTAAGAATTTGTGCTGTGCGGTTTCGCTGATCTCTTCTCTGAGGTAATTGTTTTCATCTTCCAATTTTTGCCGGAGTTTTTCGATTTCCTCGAAAGCACGGGCGTTTGCAATAGCGATCGAGGCTTGTTCGGCAAAGACTTTCAGCCATTCAAAACTTTCCGGCGAAATATTTTTACGCGAAAAAACAGCGATAACGCCGAGAATATCGTCTTGAAATTTCAACGGATGCGCCGCAAAACCTTCGATTTTCTCGGCTTTTATCCAATCTTCACGGACGATCCAAGCGTTTTTTGTGGTCTGTAAATTATCCAAATAAACGTAATCACCATCTTTGGCAACATAACCGATTTTTCTGATACCAATCGGAAACCGTTTGAAACTGCCGTCAGTTTTCAACCAAACCTTTTCGCCATTTCGATTTTTCCCGATGCTTGCCGTCAAATGCAAACAACGCTCTTGATTCGGACATTCGGGGCGCATCACGCAATTTTCACAAATATCGCCCGTATCAATCAGCCAAATTCGCGCCAGTGCAAAATCTTCCTGTTTCAAAGTTTGTGAAACGATTGCCTGAAGCGTTTCCGCCATCGGACTTTTGCGAACGATCAATTCGTTTATCGAATGAAAAGCAATATCAGATTTCATAAAATTCATAGTAACGAAATCTCGTTGTCGCTACAACGTAATATCGTGGAAACTCAAAATCTCATAGTTAAATTAATTTTAATAAAAATTGTTAAATGTTGCAATAATTACATTTGGCTAATTATTAAATTTTGGCATACCTAATGCACTAATAGAAAGCGTGACAAAAAGTTACAAGTAAAAATTTGAATTTCAGGAGACAAAATAAATGCAAAAAATTACAGCAATCAAACACGAAGAAACAACCGGAAAAGTAAAAGAATTATTGGATGGCGTAAATGCCAAACTCGGATTTGTGCCGAATATGATGGCAACAATGGCAAGTTCGCCTGCGGTTTTAGAAGGATATTTGAATTTGAGCGGTGCGCTCGGCACATCATTAAATGCGAAATTACGCGAACAAATCGCGTTGACCGTTGCCGAAATAAATGGCTGTCAATATTGCGCTTCGGCACATTCGGCGATCGGAAAAATGGTCGGCTTGGACGGAGTTGCGATTGAGGCGGCGCGTCAAGCTATTTCGTCCGATGCCAAGACCGACGCAGGTTTGAAATTTGCAAAAGCCTTGGTCATCAGTCGCGGCAAAGTTACGGAAAGTGAAATTGAAGCGGTAAAATCAGCAGGTTTTAGTGAAAGGGAAATTTCTGAAATCGTGGCAAACGTGGCGTTGAACATTTTTACTAATTATTTCAACGAAACCGCAAAAACCGTGGTTGATTTTCCGGCAGTTGAATTTCCGCTCATTATTAAATCGGCAAACGCTTGAAAGATTTAACCGAAAATAAGGTGCGAGTTACTTATCTCCGCACACTTCGATATTACAAAATAAGAAAATGGGAAGATAAATAAATGAATATTAGAAAAAGTTTGAAAATTACGAGTTTGGTTTTAGGACTGCTGTTTTCGATTTCGACGGTCAACGCGAAAGAAACATTCAGATCAGAAATAAAAGTTACATATAAAACGACAAAAATCGATGGTCTCGATGTTTTTTATCGTGAAGCCGGAGACAAAAAGAAACCGACGATTTTGCTGCTGCACGGCTTTCCGACCTCTTCTTTTATGTTTCGGAATTTGATTCCGCAACTGGCTGACGAGTTTCACGTTGTTGCACCGGATTATCCGGGTTTCGGACAAAGTTCAATGCCGAAAGTTGATGAATTTGAATACAGCTTCGAGAATTTAACCAATGTCATCGATAAATTTACACAACAGCTTAATTTAACTAAATACAGTATTTATGTCCAAGATTACGGTTCGCCGATCGGGTTTCGACTAGCGGTTAAACATCCTGAAAGAATTCAGGCGATTATTGTCCAAAACGGCAATGCGTATGAAAGCGGGCTTTCGGAAAGTGCTGCGCCGCTCAAAACCTACGGCGAAACCGGCGATGAAAAAATCGGTGAAGCATTGAGAGGATTTTTGAAACTTGAAACGACCAAATTTCAATATCTGCAAGGTGCGCGCAATCCTGATTTGGTTTCGCCCGATGGCTGGACGCTCGACCAATCTTTGCTCGATCGCGCCGGAAATGCTGAAATTCAGCTCGCTCTTTTCAAAAATTATGTGACAAATATCCGTCAATACGATGCGTGGCACGAATATTTTCGCAAATATCAGCCGCCGATGCTGGTTGTTTGGGGCAAAAACGATCCGTTTTTTACGGTCAATGGTGTTGAAAACGGCTACAAGAAAGACTTGAAAAATATCGAAGTTCAATACTTTGACGGCGGACATTTTGCGCTCGAAGAATATACGAACGAAATTGCGGTTAACATTCGGACATTTCTAAAACGTCAGAAAATCAAGTAATGTTTGAAGTCTCGATACTTTGAAATTTGAATTGCCTGCGAAAAAGTTGAAATGTTTTTTGAAGTTTTAGCGGAATTCGCAGGCAATAAATTTAACGTAAACTATTATCGGAAATGGATTTGAGATCGAGCTGCAAAGAACGATCCCAAATCAGAAATCCGAAATCAAAAATCGAATATGTCGCACAAATTCTTTGATCTAACATTTACGGAAAGCGTCAAAAAAGCGCAGGAAAAATACGGTTCGCGGCGAAATTACGCGCGATTTGAAGGCGGAAAGCCCGATTTTTACGGCTTGACCGATGCCGAGCGGGATTTTATCGAACAGCGCGACGGATTTTATCTGGCGACAGTTAATAGCGAAGGTCAGCCTTATATTCAATTTCGCGGCGGACCGAAAGGCTTTTTGAAGGTTTTGGATGACGAAACGCTCGGCTACGCGGATTTTCGCGGAAATTTGCAATACATCAGCGTCGGAAACTTAGGCGAAAATCACAAAGCGGCGTTGTTTTTAATGGATTATGCCAATCAACGGCGGCTCAAAATTCTGGCAAACGTCGAGGTCAAAAGCTCGCAAGATGTTCCCGAACTGATTGAAAAATTGGCAGTTCCCAATTACAAAGCGAAAATTGAACGGGCGATGATTCTTCATGTCGAAGCTTTTGACTGGAACTGTCCGCAACACATAACGCCCCGCTACACACTGGACGAAGTCAAACAAATTGTCGCGCCGATGACGGAGCATATCGAGAAATTAGAAAGAGAACTCGCGGAATTAAAAAAGAAAACGGGAGAAAAATAATGAGTGAACAAAATTTTATAAATCCGGCTGATATTAAACCGCCGTTTAATCTGGAAAAGGCATTGGCAAAAGTCAAAGCGGCTGAAAATGCTTGGAACACACGCGATCCCGAACGGGTCGCGCTTGCCTACACGGAAGATTCCGCTTGGCGCAACCGCACCGATTTTATCAACGGGCGCGAGGAGATCAAAGCCTTTTTATACCGCAAATGGGCGAAGGAATTGGATTACAAACTCAAAAAAGAATTATGGGGTTTTCGTGAAAACAGGATGGCGGTAAAGTTTGAATACGAATGGCACGACGCAGACGGAAATTGGTTTCGGAGCTACGGCAACGAGCTTTGGGAATTTGACGAAAACGGCTTGATGCGCCGCCGTGAAGCTTCGATCAATGATCTGCCGATTAATGTATCAGAAAGACGTATAATTTAGAGAAATTATTCGTTAGCCCCAAAGCTGCGAGAATGACAAACATCAGTTTTGTGGCGACGGCGAAGATTATGTTTAACTTGATCGATTGAATGGTTTTTCTGCCAAGGCGGATGAGATACGAGATCATTTCAAGCCGATCGTTCAAAATTGCGATGGATGCGGCTTCGATCGCCGTGTCTGAACCTACCGCGCCCATTGCGATCCCGACCGAAGAAACTGCAAGTGCGGGAGCATCGTTGACACCGTCGCCGACCATCGCCGTTTCACCGTATTTTAAGTGTAATTCTTTAACGCCGTCGCCTTTGTTTTCGGGCAGCATTTCGGCTTTCACTTCGCTGATGCCGACTTCGCGGGCGACCGTTCGGGCGGGAGCATAATTGTCGCCGGTCATCATTACGACCGCCACGCCGAGCGACTTTAATTCCGTGACGACCTGAAGGCTCTCAGCCTTGATCTCGTCGGTCAGCGCGATTATTCCTTCAACGCCGCCGTGATTGTTGCTGACGACCGAGGTTTTTCCATTTAGTTGAAGATCCTCCACTTTTTCAGCAACTTCCGTTTGCACAGAATGTTCTTCTGAGATAAATGGCAATTTCCCGATGTATTGGTGCTGTCGTAATGTGTTACAAAAACTCCTTCAATGCAAGCTTAGGTTCACGATGCAAACTTATGGGTAAATTCACACGAATTGTCATTTTACCCATAAGTTGTCATTAGCACTTACCTATAATCAACAACTTACAGATTTAATTTACTCATATTCTGACAATTTATTTACACATAAGTTGTCATTTTAAAATTGGAATAAAATGGTTAGCCCGTCTACAGGGCTTGCCTGAAGGCGGAATGTGTTCCGCCTTCAAGTCCCGCGCCTACGGCAATCGCTATTTTTACCAAACGCCGCGTTTTTTCATCAAACGGAGCCGCTTCGTGGCAAGCATCACCCAAACGTTCAAATGCACTCCATGTTTCAGGGTATTCATTCTTAAAACTTTCAAAAGGTTTCGGTAAATTTTCACTCATAATTTTATTCCAAAATAAATTATTCTGATTTGGCATTTTATCAGGTGCATTAGTTATTCTGATACTTTCTCAGGAATATAGAAAGTAATTTAATTTACAATTTGATGCAAGAATTACTCTTTTTTGAAAAAATCCGAGTAAATACGACGGTATATTGCCGTCTTCATCGGCAACGAACGGGTTACGGAACCGGATCGCACGATGGTGGAATCCGGCTCGAACAATATCTCATTCTTTACTGCCGTCAGTGGCAGGTAGTTGAAAATCCCGAAATGAGGGCAAAATACATTTATTTCGGGAATTTAAAACCCTTGAATATGATAATTTTTTGTTTTTTCACTAAACTATGCGGTAATCTCATATCGGATGAAAGACAAAACAAAAAATAACTTCAAGATGGTTGACGTGCACGACGTGCGTGACATCAATCAGACGATTTTTCTGCATTTGATCCGCGAAAGACAACCAATCTCGCGTGCCGATATTGTCAAGTTTACCGGTTTGCGCGCGGGAACCGTGTCGGCGATCGTTAATCGCTTGATCAAAAATAATTTTGTTTACGAAGGAACGGAAGGACCGTCGAGCGGTGGCAGACCGCCGAAAAATTTGTTCATCAACGCCGAAAGTTTCTACGTTTTGGCGATCGACATCGGCGTTTCGGATACAGTTTTCGCCGTCAGTGATTTTAACGGGCGCATCATCCAGCAAAAATCCATTCTTACCGAAGGCGCGCCGGAAATTTTTCTCGAAAAGCTTGCCGACGAGATCGAAAAATTAGTCACCACGCAATATTCGCGTGCCAAATTCGGCGCAATTGGAGTCAGCGTTCCGGGATTGATCGACCGCGAAACGGGAACTGTCGAAACTTCGCCGAATCTCGAATGGAAAAATGTCCCCGTTCGGAAAATTCTTTCAAATCGTTTGAATCTGCCGGTTTACATTGAAAACGATGCGAACGCCGCCGCGTTTTCCGAACTTTGGTATGGACCTTTGAGCGAAGCAAATGTGCGAACTTTGTTGTTTATTTTGGTCGTCGAAGGATTGGGCACGGGGTTGATTATCAACGGCGAACTTCATGTCGGTTCGCGTCTCGGTTTGGGCGGTTTCGGACATATGAGCATCGATCCGAACGGCGAACTTTGCTCGTGCGGCAGGCGCGGATGCTGGGAAACTTTTGCTTCCGAACGCGCCACCGTTGAGCGATTTCACCGCGTCACTGCCAAACAGGGCGTACCGTTCGTCAATCTGAACGAATTGATCGCGCTCGCCAACAAAAAAGACGAAATGGCACTCCAATCCTTGAAAATAACTGCTGAATATTTAGGCGAAGGAATCAGTAATCTCGTGCATGGACTTTATCCCGAAACCGTCGTGATTGGTGGTAATATCACAGCCGCTTGGTCTTTGATCGAACCGATCATCAAGCAGCGAATTCAAAGCCGTTATCTCGTTTCGCCCGAAAAAATTACGGTTCGTCCCGCCAGCGTTCAGCGTCCGAGTTTGTTCGGCGCAATCCCGATCGCCTTGCAGAATTGTTTCCAGCCGCCGCTTCAGTTAAACGCAAACCCGTATAAGTCACGCGCAAAGATTTTGTAAAAGAATTTCAGATTTTAGTTGACACGCGTAAATTTCGTGTGGTAAAAATACTTTATCTTTAGCGATGAAAAAGTATTCCGGCTGCAGTTCAAATAAACGATTTTTTATAAAATAGTGAAAATCGTCAAAGAAAAACTAAAAAGTTCTTTGATGCAGAGAGAACTGCCGTTTCAGGTAGTTCTGCCGAAAAATTACGAAACTTCAAAATCGGAATTTCCGGTTTTATATCTCCTTCACGGGCTTTACGGAAGTTGTGAAAATTGGTTTGAATTAACGAAAATAAAAGATTATTTGAAAGATCGGGAGTTGATCGTGGTTTTGCCGGACGGAGAAAACAGTTGGTATTGCGACAGTGCCGCGAAGCTCGATGATAAGTTTGAAAGTTCTTTTATAAATGAATTGTTTCCGATGGTCGAAACAAAATATAAAATTGCCGGAAGCCGCGAAAAACGTGCCGTTGCCGGACTTTCGATGGGGGGTTACGGGGCTTTCAAATTTGCACTTAAACGACCGGATTTGTTTATTTTTGCAGGTTCGATGAGCGGCGCATTCATTGCTCCGAGACTGTTCAAAAATGTAAATTCAAACGATTGGCAGGAACTTTTTCCATCGATCAGCGAAGTTTTCGGCGCGAAAAAAAGCAAAACCCGAAATGAAAATGATGTTTTTCGGCTGATTGAAGAAATGACGATTGAAAATACTGTGGATTTTCCGTATTTCTATTTCGACTGCGGCACAGAAGACAGTTTTATCGAAAGCAACAGGGAACTTTCCGAATTGTTTGCAAAAAAGAATTTACGTTATAAATTTAACGAAATAAAAGGCTCACATGATTGGGATTATTGGAATAGGCAAGTTCGAATAATCATAAATTTAGCAACTGAAAAATTTAAGCGCGATACTGATTAAAAATAATTTATTTAATTGGTCAAACCAATAAAAAGGTTTTACTTTTAAAAACTTTATCAAGGGTAAAGAGAAAGTATTTTGAAGCAATATAAAAAGCTTTTTCCGCAAATTTTTGAGCAGAAAGATAAAAAGAAAAAGGTATGAATTTATCCGTTATTGACCAGATTATCGTTGTCGTTTATTTAGCGGCGATTATGAGCATCGGTTTTGCGATGAAGCGAAAAGCCGCGAAAGGAATGTCGTCTTACTTTTTGGGCGGACGACAGCTTCCGTGGTGGGCATTGGCGATGTCGGGTTCAAGCTCGTATTTCGATATCACGGGAACGATGTGGATCGTTTCGACCTTTATCGCTTTGGGCTTAAAAGGAATGTGGGTTCATTGGCTCTGGGGATTTCCGATCACGGCATTTTATCTCGCTTATATGGGCAAATGGATTCGGCGTTCGGACGCGATGACCGGCGCGGAATGGATGAAAACACGTTTTGGTGCAAGCAAAGCAGGCGACATTGCACGGCTTTCTTACACGCTTTTTGCGATTCTGACGATTTCCGCACTTTTAGGTTATTCGGCGATCGGAATGGGCAAATTCGGCGCGATTTTTCTGCCTTTTTCGCCCAATACTTGTGCGCTTTTGATTCTCGGTGTGACGGGACTCTATGTAATTTTGGGCGGATTTCACGGAATCGTGCGCGTCGAGATCATACAAACGATCGTTTTGAGCGCGGGCGCGATTCTTTTTGCAATTATCGGCTACAGGCATTTTGACGCGGCTGGTTTTGCCGCAAAAGTTCCGGCAACCTGGCACGATATTATGCCACAGATTCGTCCCGAAGCGTTTCAAAATCTTGTTTCGGGCGGCACGGATTATTCGTTTTTCGGCGCATTGGTCGCAGTTTGGGTGGCGAAAGGTTTATTACTTTGTTTGAGCGGTCCCGAACAGCTTTATGATTTTCAGAGATTTTTAGCGGCGAAAGACGAGCGTGATGCTTCGAAGCTCGGCGCGCTGTGGGGCGCGATTCACACGGTTCGCTGGTGTTTTGCGATGGCGATCGCGGTGATGGCGATTATGGGCATCGGCGATGCGATGCTTGACGCAAAGCTGAAAGCCGATCCCGAAACTGCTTTGCCTTTGATTATCGGTTCGATGCTTCCGGTCGGTTTGGTCGGATTTATGCTCGCCGCGCTTTTGTCAGGATTTTTGGCGACATTTTCATCGACCGTCAACGGCGGCGCGGCGTATCTCGTCAAAGACGTTTATCAACGCTACATAAATCCGAATGCCGACGCGAAAAAACTCGTCAATGTCAGTTATCTTTCGTCTGCACTTTTAATCATTATCGGTTTGATCATTTCCTATTTCGGAACTTCGATCAACACGGCATTTTTGTGGATTTTCGGAACGCTCGCCGCCGGGATTTTGCCGCCGAATGTTTTGCGTTGGTATTGGTGGCGTTTGAACGGACAAGGTTATGCGGCAGGCGTTTTCGGCGGAATGGCTCTATCGCTCGGACAGGTTTTTCTCGAACAATTCGGCGTTATTCCGCCTTTGCCGCTTTACCTCGGATTTCCCGTAATTGCGATCGCTTCGACGATAATTACGATCGCCGCATCGCTTTTGACGCAACCGACAGACATCGAAACTTTGAAGAATTTTTACCGCAAAGTTCAGCCGGCAGGCGTGTGGGAACCTGCAAAAGAAGCGGTTTTAGCGGAAAATCCCGAATTCAAAAAACAGTCGCCGTTTTCGCGTGATTTGTTCAATACGGTTATTGCAATGATCGGAATTACGGCGTTGTATGTTTCGATGCTTTATCTGATTTTGCATCGTTTGGAAATCGGTTTCGCTTTGCTTGGGACAACCTTATTAACGGTCGTAATTCTTTATTTTACTTGGTATAAACACCTTCCGCCGCCGTCGGTTCAGCCTTCGGAAGATGCCGAAAATATCGCGGAATAAAGAGCTTAATTTTCACATTTATAAGAGGGAAATTTTATGAGATTTGACGGAAAATCCGTAATTGTAACAGGCGGCGCACTCGGAATCGGGCAAGCAGTTTGCGAAATTTTGGCGGAACGCGGTGCAAACGTGGCGATCTTCGATTGGGACGAAAATGCCGGAAACGAAACTTGCGAAAAGATCAAAAAAACTGGCGCAAATGCGATTTTTGAAAAGGTAAACGTCGCCGATGCGGAAGAAGTAAACAGCGCGGTCGAACGAACGCAAAAATCATTCGGCGCGATCAATTCGTTAGTCGTCAGCGCGGGAATTCAGCGTTACGGAACAGCCGAAACGACGAGCGAAACGCAGTGGAACGAAGTCTTGGACGTGAATTTGAAAGGCGCGTGGAACGCTGCAAAATCTGTGATTCCGCATTTGAGAAACTCTGGCGGCGGCACGATCGTCAATGTTTCATCAGTTCAAGGATTGGCGAGCCAGCAGAACGTTCTCGCTTACACGATCAGCAAACACGGGCTTTTAGGCTTGACGCGATCGATGGCAATGGATTTTGCCAAGGAAAACATTCGCACGAATTGTGTTTGTCCGGGAACGGTCGATACGCCGATGCTTAAATGGGCGGCTTCGCTCGACCCGAACCCGCAGTCGGTTTACGACGCTTGCAATGCGATGCATCCTTTGGGCAGAATCGCCGCGCCGCGCGAAATCGCCGAAGTCGTCGCATTTCTCGCGCACGAAAGTTCGTCATTCGTGACAGGCGCGATTTGGACGGTTGACGGCGGACTTTTGACGCAGATCGGCGGAGTTCCGCAAACCGAAGCAGTTTAAGAATTTTAGTTTTAAGGAGAATTTATGAGTCAAACAGCAGCAACTGAAAATCATCCCGAAACGACGGCGTATAATCCGCCGCCGCGTCTCGATGAAGCGATTCGCGCCGTTCCGCTCGTCGAAGCCGAACGTGTGCCGAAAAAGATCGGGTATTTAACGAATTACAGTTTTCACATCTGGTACCAGATCGTGATCGAAATTTTGAAACGCCGCGGCGCACAATATGGCGCGGAAATCGTCATCAAAGACGCAAATTTGAGCGTCGAAAGTCAGATCGCGCAAGCGCGTGAAATGATAACGGAAGTTGACGCTTTGATTCTTACTCCGGCGGCGACCGAAGGTTTGGAAGAAATTCTGCAAATGGCTGAAAAGGCAGGAAAAACCGTCGTTGTCGAAGCAAATCCGGTCGAAGGAATGTCAACGATGATCGCGATTTGCGATTACGACGCAGGTTACGATCTCGGTGTCTGGGTTGGTGAAAACGTCAAAAAAGATGACGGTTCGCCGCTCAGGATTCTGGATGTCGGTTTGCCGACTTTGCGCCCGTGTTTGCTGAGAAGCGAAGGTTTTGCCGAAGGTGTGAAAAGCGTTCAGCCGGATGCGGTTGTCGTTGCATCGATCAACGGTGAAGCAACGCCTTCGATTGCTCGAAAAATCGCGCTCGAAACATTGAAGGAAACAGGCGACGTTGACGTGATTTTTGCGATGGACGACGAAACCGGACAAGGTGCGTTTCAAGGTTACGTCGATGCCGGATTCGATCCCGAAACCGTGACGGTTGCCGGATTCGGACTCGCGGGCGAACACGAAAAAGAATGGCTTTTGCGGCGTGAAGCGTTAAAGGTCAGCGCGGCGATGTTTCCCGAATATGTCAGTTTGCGCTGTCTCGATGCCGTCATCAAACTTTATAACGGTCAGGAAGTTTCCGTTCGCGACGTGATTCCAACCGTACCGATGACTGCCGAAATGTTGGAAAAATTTTACCCTGAAAAAGATGGAGTTTGGACACCGGATTTTGCCGCGATCGCGGCTCTTCCCGCAAAAGGTGATTGCACAAAAGTTTAACAATTGGAGAGAAATTTTGGAGACTTATATGAATTATCAAATTAGCAAGACAATCAAACAAGCGGGTTTTCTATTGATTTCTGTTTTCGTTTTGACGCTCGGCATTTTCGCGCAGTCGAACACCGGAACGATCATCGGTCAGGTTGAAGACACGAACGGTGCGATCGTTCCGAATGCGACCGTGACCGTAACGAATGTCGGCACGAACGAAACGCGAACCGTGACGACGAATAATGACGGATTTTTTGAAGTTCCGTCGCTTTCGACCGGAGTTTACAAGATCACTGCAAAAGCGAGCGGTTTTCAAGATTCGACGATCAGCGATGCGCGTCTCGGTGTCGGCGATCGTCTTCGTCTTGACGTGAAAATGTCCGTCAGTGGCGTAAGCGTCGTCGTCGAAGTTGCGAGCCAAACGCCGACCGATACCGAAACTTCGACGATCGGCGACACGATCGGTTCGGCGCGAGTTGCCGATAATCCAATCAACGGACGCGATTTTACACAACTTTTAGCGACCGTTCCGGGTTCGGTTCAAACAACGAATCAGTTTCAAACGACGATCAACGGAATTCCTTCGACCTTCGGCGGAACGAGCGTTTTGGTTGACGGAATCGATGCCAGCCGTGTTGATGTCAACGGAACGTCTAATGTTCTCGGGCGCATCGAATCGCGCGTAAATCGTGTTTCGATCGACAGCGTTCAAGAAATCCAAGTTGTCGAACAAAATTATTCGGCGCAATACGGGCAAGCTCTCGGCGCGGTCATCAATCCGATCACAAAATCGGGAACGAACGATATTCACGGCAGTCTTTTCGACTTTTTCCGTAATGAACGGCTCGATTCGGGCGACGCACTCGCGGGCAATCAACGGTTTCGTTTGAATCAGTTCGGCGGCAATATCAGCGGTCCGATCAAACGCGATAAAGTCTTTTTCTTCACCAATTACGAAGGCGTTCGTCAGAGCCGCGGACAAACTTTCAATGTTTTGGTTCCGACGCTTTCGTTCCGCAATGCGATGAACGCAACGATTCGTCCGGTCGTCAACAATTTGCCGCTTCCGACCGAAGCTTTCAACGCCGATCTTGGTCGCTACATCGGTCAACGAATCGGCGATCTTCGTGAAGATACGGGTTCGGTAAAAATTGATTGGCTGCAAAATGACAAAAGCCAATTTGCGGTTCGCTATAACATTAACGATTCATTGACGAAAGTTCCGTACGGAGTCGGCACGACGCAAATCGCGGACGGAAAACTGCGCACGCAGCTCTTTAAAATATCGCATAATTATGTTTTCAACGGTTCGACGACGAACGAATTCGGTTTCGGCATAAATCACAATTACACGCACACGGGCGCAGGCGACACGAGCATTCCGCGCTTCGATCTGCTGTTCGTTGATTTTAGAATCAATCCGATCGGTCCCGCGCAGTTCGAACAATACAGAACTGGCAAAGTTTATCAATTTTTGGACACGTTCAGCACGATTCGCGGCAATCATTCGCTGAAAGCAGGCGTCGATGTTCGTCTTAATCGCCGCGCGGCTGAATCGATCACGCAAGACACTTTGACGTTTTTCTCGACCAATGATTTTCGCACGAACGCGCCCTTCGTAATTGCGCGCGGCGGTAATCCCGAACTGAATTACGCGAACGAGAATTTTTCGTTCTTCGTCAATGACGATTGGAAAGCGCATCCGCGACTTTCGCTCAATCTCGGTCTGCGTTACGAAGTCAGCACAGTGAGCCGCGAAAAAGACGGTTTACTGCAAAATTTCGATCTTGCAACGCTGAGCTATACACCTGTCGGACAGAAAATTCATAACGCCGACAAAAACAATTTCGGTCCGCGTGTCGGATTTTCGTTCGACGTTTTCGGCAATCAAAAAACGGTTTTGCGCGGCGGCTACGGAATTTTCTACAACCGCGAGCTTCCGGCAAGCTTCGGTTCGCCGCAAGCGAATTCTTTTCCGCAAGTTCAGACCGATCTTTTCGATTATTTCTTTTGTACCAGCCCGCCGCCGACTTTTCAATATCCGGTCGATCCGCGCGTTTTTGCTTGCGGACAAGCGGCGGCATTCGCCATCGAAAGAGATTTGAAAACGGCGATGGCGCAGCATTGGTCACTGAACGTTCAGCATAATTTGGGCTTCGGAACATTGTCGGTCGGCTACGTCGGCAATCACGTCACGCATCTTTTGACGGACGGCGTTATCAGTCCGCGCAACATCAATCGTGCCAACGCTGTCAGCGGCGCGAGACCTTTGACTGAACGTTTCGGCGATATTTTTGTCGTCGGCGGTTATCCGCAATCGAATTACAATTCGATGCAGGTCAATTTCAAACGCAATCTGTCGAAAGGTTTCCGTTTTAATGCGAATTACACTTGGTCGCACGCGATCGACGATGTCGTCGGATTTTTCAAGGATTACCAAGACCCGAACAACACACGCGCCGAACGCGCAAGCTCGGATCAAGACGTTCGCCACAATTTTACGTTTGACGCGGGCTACGATATTCCGTTCAAAAACTGGTTCGAAAACGCACCGAATTGGCTCGCAAACGGCTGGCAATTGAACACGATCATTCAGGCTCGCAGCGGTTTGCCCGTGACGGTCAATCAAACGGGCGGAATTTTCGGCGGATTTTCGGGCAGACCGAACATCGTTCCCGGAGTTGATCCGTATTGTTCAAACTACAACGTTCCGAATTGTCAGTTTAATGCGGCGGCGTTTCAAGTCGTTCCGGCTGGCGTTTACGGCAACGCCGGAAGAAATATTTTGCGCGGACCGCGATTCGTACAAGCCGATTCTTCGCTTTTCAAAAATACGAGATTGAGCGAAAGAACTTCGCTTCAATTGCGTCTCGAAGTCTTTAACTTGTTTAATTTCGCAAATTACGCCGATCCTTCAGGCGGTTTGGTTTGCGGCGGTTCGGTCGGTGCGTGCGGCGCATTCGGCACCAGCACTTCGACAGTGGGAAATCAGCTCGGCGGATTGCTCGGATTCGGCGGACCTCGCCAAATCCAACTTTCGGCTAGATTTAATTTCTAAGACGATTTTTCACGCGGAAAGATTCGGGTTTCTGAATTGAAACCAGCAACTTTAAGAAAGAAGCCCGAATCTTTTTTTCAAAATTTAAACAAATTCAGGGGGAAACATTGAGCAGACAAACAACAATTAATCCGAAGATTTCAATTTCAGCGTTTATTTTATTGTTGATTTTTGTTTGTGTGCCGAGCGTTTCCGCGCAGACAAAATTACCGCAAAGCCAGATCAAAACAGTTTATATCACGCCGTTGTCGCATTACGATTTCGGTTTTGTCGAACCGCCCGATGCCGTTCGTGAACGCGCGGCACGGCATATCGATGAAGTGATACGCGTTGCCGAACAAAATCCGAATTTCCGTTGGACGATCGAAAGCGTTTGGCAGCTCAACGAATGGCTCAAACGTCAGAAAAAACCGACTTCGGTTTTGCCGAAAGATAAGGAAAAAATCGCGCGTTTGATGAATTTGATCAAACAAAAACGCATCGCCGTTTCGACTTCTTGGGGCAGTATGCACACGGATTTTATGGGCGCGGAAGAACTGAATCGGCTCGTTTACGATTACGCAAAATTAGAGCGAAGTTACGGCATAAA
>DAITPE010000033.1:0-17185 GCA_036833775.1 Pyrinomonadaceae bacterium
CTGACGCAGAATGAGTTCGATCTGATGCACGAAAATCGCGTTCATTGCTTCCTGCGTAAAGAGATTTTGTTCGACCAGATTTTTCGCAAATTCCATATCGTTGACGAAATTCGGATTTGCCTTTAAAACGAACTGATCGATCTTGTGTTCGCGCAGCAAGATGTCGAAAAGCCGCGCCGAACGCGCATTCGAAGCCGCGAAAACGACCGCGCCGCCCGAAAAATAAATGATGATTTTATGATTTTCGTGAGAAACGCGCAGCGAACCGTCAAATTGCGCGTCGGCAATTTCGGCAAGCAATTCGGCAAGCGAACGCGATTCGAGATTTCCTTTGATTTCCTGATTGTTACGCGGAGTCATTTTTTTACGAAAGTAAACTTTTGAAGAATCGGCTTGAGGGGATTGGGATTTAAGCCTTTAACATAATAACAAATTTGCGCGGTAAAAGTTAAGCAAAATTTATCATTTCGCGCAAAACATTTATTATTAAAATGATGCTTCACGATTTTCAGCTTGCGGGAAACAGAATGCGCCTGTGGCAGCGCGTCGGCGAAAGTTACGAACACGTTTTGATGAAGGCTTTAGGCTTTGCAATGTTCGTCGGCGATTATCCGAATTTAGAAATTGAAACGAAACTCGGTTTGCGCTACACGCCTGATTTAATTGCATTTAGCGAAAAGAACGATTACGCTTTCTGGGGCGAATGCGGACAAAATTCGATTCGCAAAACGCATTGGATTTTGAAACATACGCGCACCGAAAAGATGGTTTTGTTCAAGATCGGAATGAACACCGATTCGCTTATTAAACAAATCCGCGAAGAAATTCCGCTGAAATACCGCGAAAACGGCAGATTAAAGCTGATAAATTTTTGTAACAACATCGTAAAATTGACAGAATCGAAACAAATTGAGAAAGTTTCACAAGATTGGTTTACCGAATTTGAAATTTAAGATTTTAAGAAAAATTATCCACAGATAAACCCGGATACACACGGATATTTTTTTGATTTTATCTGTGTCAATCTGTGTTTATCTGTGGATAATAAATAAATTAATGAAAAGACCTGAAATAGAAATCCGCGAAGTAGAAACGATCGAGGGAATGGAAGAATGCATCACGATGCAGCGAAAGGTTTTCGGTTCGCCCGATCTGGAAATTTCGCCCGTTCGACATTTGATCGTCGCAAAATACGCGGGCGGTTTTACGCTCGGCGCGTATCTGGACGGAAAACTCGTCGGATTCGGACTGACTTTGCCGATGTTTCGCGGCGAAGAAAGGGCTTTTTATTCACATATGACGGCGGTCGAAGCAGGTTTACAAAGTCTCGGAATCGGCGCGAAACTCAAATGGGCGCAACGCGACCGCGCTTTAGCCGTCGGCGTAAACTACATCAAATGGACTTATCAGCCGGTTCTCGCACGAAACGCATTTTTCAATATCGAACGGCTCGGCGTGACGATCAATGAATATATGCCGAATTTTTACGGAACTGGCGCGGAAGCAAACGAAGCCAAAAAACAGGTCGAAGAAGTTGACAGCGACCGACTTTTCGCCGATTGGGATTTGATGTCGCCGAAAGTCATCGCGCTTTCAAAAGGTGAAAGTTACGAAGAAAAAGGCGAAGTCGTCAGAACGGTAGAAATTCCGCCGAACTGGAACGAATTTGTCGTCAAAGAAACGAAAAAAGCGATCATCGAGCAACAGCGAATCAAACACGAATTTCAAACAGCCTTCGCCGAAGGCTTGATCGTGCGCGGCTTTGAACGAAGTGAAACAAAACCGAAATATTTGCTTTACAGGAATTCTTAACGCAAAGGTGCAAGGATGCAAAGACGCAAAGTTTTCTTTATTTTAATTCCTTTGCGCCTTTGTTTCTCTGCGACTTTGCGTTAAAAATAAAACCGTGAAAATTTTCGAGATTCATCCCGACATTTCGCAAGCCGAAACGCTTTCGACCGAATTTTATACGGACGAAAAGTTTTTCCACGAATCGAAGGAAAAAATCTTCGCACGAAGCTGGCAATTGGTTGGAAAAACTGACGAAATCGAAAATCTTGCGCCATTTACGATTCTCGAAAACTTTCTTGACGAACCGATTTTATTTACGAAAAACGGCGAAAATCTGAACTGTGTTTCAAACGTATGCACACATCGCGGGAAAATTTTGGTCGAAGAATCGTGCAAAGCAAACGGAATCCGCTGCGGTTATCATGGGCGAAGATTTGATTTAAACGGAAAATTTCTTTCGATGCCCGAATTTGAAAATGTCAAAAATTTTCCGTCCGAAAAAGACGATTTAACAAAAATTCCGTTTGACGTTTTGGGCAAATTGCTTTTCGCTTCGGTCAATCCTTTCGCCGATTTCAGCGAATTTTTCGCGCCTGTTTTTGAGCGATTAAATTGGCTTGATTGGCAAAAACTGCAATTTTCAAAAAGATTATCGCGTGATTATTTCGTCAACGCGCACTGGGCTTTGTATTGCGAAAATTATCTTGAGGGATTTCACATTCCGTTCGTTCATCAAGGATTAAATGAAGTCATCGATTACGGCAGTTACACGACCGAGACTTTTCGTTTTGTAAGTTTACAAATCGCTGAAGCTGATGATGACAATTTAGCATTTGATTTCGGACGCGATTTTTCGCGCGATGCGCTCATTGCAGGCGAGCCGCCTGCGTTCCGACGAATTGCCGCGCTTTATTTCTTTATTTTTCCGAATCTGATGCTCAATTTTTATCCGTGGGGTTTGTCCGTCAATATCGTCAAACCTTTGCAGAAAGATTTAACAAAAGTTGTGTATTTGACATTTGTTTCAGACGAATCAAAACTCGGCAAAGGCGCGGGCGGCGATTTGAATCGAGTGGAAATCGAAGATCAAAACGCGGTCGAAAGCGTGCAAAAAGGAATTCAATCGAGATTTTACGAGCGCGGAAGATATTCGCCGTATCGGGAACAGGGAACTCATCATTTTCACCGTTTGATCGCAGAATTTATGAATAATTTTTGAAAAATGAAACATTTAACGACCGAAGAAATCGAATCAAAAATGCCGTTTGTAACCGAATCGCCGCAAGATAACGGCGTTTTGAAATTGATTTGCCGTCGTCCGAAAACTAACGAACGCGAAGAATTGGAAACAGGCGAACTCGATGTCGAAAAAGGACTTGTCGGCGACGATTGGATCACGCGCGACGGAAATTACGAAACACAAATTACGATTATGAATTCGCGCATCGCCGAAATTCTCGCGCAAGACAATCACCGCCGAAAGCTGGCGGGCGATCAGCTTTTTATTGATTTGGATTTAACTGACGAAAATCTTCCCGTCGGCACAAAACTGCAAATCGGTTCGGCGATTTTGGAAACTACTTCCGTTCCGCACAACGGGTGTAAAAAGTTTGTCGAACGCTTTGGTTTAGACGCGATGAAATTCGTCAATTCGCCCGTCGGCAAAAAATATCACCTGCGCGGAATCTACGCCAAAATCATCAAATCCGGCATGATCCGGCAAGGCGATTCGGTGAAGAAAATTTGAGATTGCAAACTGCAAATTTGAAAGACTTTAAGATAAAATTTCACTATGAATTTGTTTGAACTAGCCGAAGATAATATCCAAACCGAAATCGACACTTTACGCGCCGAAGTAAATCGGCATAACGAACTTTATTATCAGAAAAACGAGATCGAAATTTCCGATGCCGAGTTTGACGCTCTGCTTGCGAAACTTAAACGGCTTGAAGAAGAAAATCCGCAATTTATCACGCCCGATTCGCCGACTCAGCGTGTCGGCGGTCGTGCCGAAGGTTTCAAGCCTTTTACGCATCGCGTCCCACTGATGAGTTTGGATAATTCATATAGTTTGGAAGATTTGAAGGCTTTCGACGAACGCTGTCGAAAGCTTGCGGATGGGCGCGAATTCGATTATGTCGCGGAACTTAAAATTGATGGTTTGAGCGTTGCGCTTCATTATGAAAACGGCGTTTTGGTTGCGGGCGCAACGCGCGGCGACGGGCAAACCGGTGACGATGTTTTTTCAAATGTGAAAACGATTCGCACGATTCCTTTAAAATTAAAAGGCGAATTTCCCGAACACACGGAAGTTCGCGGCGAAGTTTATATGGCGCGTTCGGTTTTTGAAAAGATCAACGCCGAACTCGAAATGCAGGGCGAAAAAACTTACGCCAATCCGCGCAATTTCGCTTCGGGAACGCTGCGAATGCTCGATTCATCAGTCGTAAAATCGCGCGGTTTGGATATTTTCCCCTACGATCTACTAAGCGGCGCGTCGAAAATGTTTGCGACGCATTGGGAAAGTTTTTTGTGGCTCGAAGAAAAAGGTTTTACGACAAACCCGAATCGTGCGCTTTGCAAAAATTTCGACGAACTCGCCGAATTTATCGAAAAAATGCAAGGTTTGCGCGATTCGCTCGATTACGAAATTGACGGCGTGGTCGTCAAAGTAAATCAAACGCGTTTGCAGGAAGAATTCGGCGCGACGACGAAAGCACCGCGTTGGGCGATCGCCTACAAATATCCGGCGATGCAGGCGACGACGAAGCTTGAATCAATTCAAATTCAAGTCGGACGCACAGGCTCATTAACGCCGGTCGCATATTTGAAGCCGGTTTTGCTTGCCGGAACGACAGTTTCACGCGCAAGTTTGCACAACGAAGACGAAATTAAAAGATTAAATTTAAAGATTGGCGATTGGGTTTTGATCGAAAAATCAGGCGAGATCATCCCGCAGATTTTGCAAGTCATCGAATCGAAACGCAACGGAACTGAAGCCGATTACGAATTTCCGAAAAATTGTCCTGTTTGCGGTTTTGAAGCCGTTCGTCCCGAAGGCGAAGCCGTTACGCGCTGTTCAAACGCGGACTGTCCCGCAAAAGTTAAAGCAAGAATCTTGTATTTTGCGGCGCGAAAAGCAATGGACATCGAAGGTTTAGGCGATGTTTTGGTCGAAACGCTGGTTGATTCGGGAATGGTCAAAACGGTCGCCGATCTTTATGATTTGAAGGTCGAGCAGATTGCAAATCTTGAACGAAAAGCAGAAAAATCTGCTTCAAAACTCCTCGAACAAATTGAAAATTCAAAAGGACGCGGACTGCAAAGATTGCTTTACGGAATGGACATCCGCCACGTCGGCGAACGCTACGCAAAAATTCTTGCGCGTCATTACAAAACCATCGAAAACCTTGCAAACGCTACAGTTGAAGAACTCGATGACATTCACGAAATCGGTTTAGCAGTCGCGGTTTCGGTCTTTAATTTCTTTCAAAATCCGCACAATCAAGCCGTCATCGAAAGATTAAAACTTGCGGGCGTAAAAACCGAAATCGAAGGCGGCGCAAATGTGCAAACAAACGAAAATTTCAACGGCAAAACCTTCGTTCTAACCGGAAAACTCGAACAATTTACCCGCGACGAAGCCGCCAAAATGATCGAAGATCTGGGCGGCAGAGTTTCTTCATCCGTAAGTAAAAAAACCGATTACGTTGTCGCCGGTTCGGACGCAGGTTCAAAACTAACCAAAGCCGAATCTTTAGGCGTAAAAGTTTTGAGCGAAGACGAATTTAAGGAAATGATTGGTTAAAAATGGATAACAGAGAAGAACAAATTCATAGAACATGGGTTCAGCTAATTGTTGACAATAATTATAAAGACGTAGCCGCTATTGCAATTGATTCTGAATTAGAAATTTCTGGCTATGATGTAGAAGATTTCGGTGAATATAGAAGAATTGATTCGGGTATAGTTATTGATATTCCAACTGAAATGTATGGTTTTGTTAAAAATAATGAGCGAATAAAATCAATTATGGAACGTTCATTACTAGCCGTTTGTGGTGGCAGAATTGATTTTGAAAATTATGGGAAAAAAGTTGAAAATCCTGTATCTTACAGAGTAAAACTTATTGACGTTGACACAGATTGGAAAGAAATAATAAGGACTTTAATTTTAGGAGAAGGCATCGTCAATCAAGGTAATGTTACTGAGTTAATGTTCAGAAAAAAAGACAAAACTCCTTATCTTTACAATGAAATGAAATTTGCTTCACAGTCTGAAATTCGGATTGCACAAGAACTTGAATCTCAAAAGGTCTTGTTCTTTCCATTGCCGTTAGCTGTTAAAGCAGAAACTGGAAAATTTTTTGAAGATCATAGAGAAGTTGATTTTTTGATTTGTGAAAATGGTTTGTGGGGAATTTTAGAGGTTTCATATCATCCTGATCGGTTTGAAAAAGATTCTGAAAAGGATAAATGGTTTAAGAAATCTGGAATTTTATGTGTTGAACACTATTCAGCAGAAAAGTGCTATAACGCATCAAAAGAAGTAGTAAATGAATTTCTTTCGGTTTTGAGAAAACATAAAAAATAATATCTGTATTTCTTCTATTTGTTTAGGATAATTTGATGAAGTTTTACTATTGGTTTCGTAAAAATATAATTCAGCTTTAATAATCTTTAATTTTGTAAATTATCTGAAGATTTAAGTATTGAGAGTTATATTATTTGAAAATTGGTCAAGCCTTTAATTTTTGGTTTAATATAAACTTAAAGTATTAAACAAAAATTCAGACATTCCTTTTATGTGAATTTAGCGAAGTTGAGGTAAGGTGAAATATGATTGAAACATTGAAAAAATCTGACGAATTGAAAACCGTTAAACTTGAAAAAGATACTTGGATTTTAGAAGTTCCGGCGGAAATTTGTCGTAAAGAAGGTTTTGCGGAGGGAACAATGGTCAGCTTGACCTTTAAAGACAGCGGGATTCAAAGTTCATATATTCACCCGACCGAAAATGCGAAGAAATCTGCGGAAAGATTTATCGGGAAATACGGTGATTTTATGAAGGAGATGCAGGAAGTTGACGGCTGAAAATGTTTTATACATTGACTATATCGAAGCCGTTGATTTACATTTTGCTTTGATGAAGCTTTGGGGCGAAAACCGTTTCGGAGTCGAAAGCCGTGATTTGATCGAATCTGCTTTGTCGCATCCGAAACACGCGGCGATTTATGAAAATGCCGATTTAATTCGGCAAGCCGCAACGCTCGTTTTCGGTTTGATAAAAAATCATCCTTGGACAGGCGGAAATAAACGAACGGCAAGTTTTTTGATGGAAGAATTTTTGTTTCGCAACGGGTTTGAATTAACGGCAACTTCAAAAGATTTATATGAAATGTCTTTAGCCGTCGAATCGGACGCTTGGAAAGTTACCGAAATCGAAAGTTGGCTGCGAAATAGAGTAGAAAAAATAAATTAATAACAAAATGAACAATCTTTTTAATGCGAATTTAGCGGAAGTTGATCCGATTATTTCGGAAGCGATTGGGAATGAAACGAAAAGACAATCGGGCGGTTTGGAATTGATCGCGTCGGAGAATTTTGTTTCGGAAGCGGTTTTGCAGGCGATGGGTTCGGTTTTTACGAACAAATATGCCGAAGGTTATCCGAAAAAGCGTTATTACGGCGGGTGCGAATTTGCCGATGTCGTTGAGCAATTGGCGATTGACCGTGCGAAGGAAATCTTCGGCGCGGAACACGCAAATGTTCAGCCGCATTCGGGAGCGCAGGCGAATATGGCGGTTTTTCTTGCCGCGCTCGAACACGGCGATAAGATTCTCGGAATGAATCTTTCGCACGGCGGACATCTGACGCACGGGCATCCGATGAATTTTTCGGGCATCAATTTTGAAGTTTCAGATTACGGCGTTTCTAAGGAAACCGAACAGATCGATTACGACGAATTTCAGAAAATCGCGGAAGAAAAGCGTCCGAAAATGATCATCTGCGGCGCGTCGGCTTATCCGCGCATTATTAATTTTGCGCGAATCGGCGAAATCGCAAAATCGGTCGGCGCGATCGTGATGGCGGACATCGCGCATATCGCGGGATTAGTCGCGGCAGGGCTTCATCCTTCGCCCGTTCCGCATTGCGAATTTGTCACGACGACGACGCATAAAACCTTACGCGGTCCGCGCGGCGGTTTGATTTTATGCCGCGAAGAATTTGCGAAAAATGTTGACAAAGCCGTGTTTCCGGGCGTTCAGGGCGGACCGCTCGTGCATATTATTTCGGCAAAAGCGGTTGCGTTCGGCGAAGCGTTGCGTGAAGAATTTAAAACTTATCAACAGCAGATTTTGGATAACGCGCAAGCACTTGCAAATGAGCTTATAGCGCAAGGTTTGCGAATCGTTTCGGGCGGAACTGATAATCATTTGATGCTCGTCGATGTTTTTGCGGATGGTAAGGGAATTACCGGAAAAGTCGCGGAAAAAGCTCTCGACGCAGTGCATATCACGGTCAATAAAAATACGATTCCGTTCGATCAAAATTCGCCGTTCGTCGCGTCTGGAATTCGGCTCGGAACTCCGGCGTTGACGACGCGCGGAATGAAGGAAGACGATATGCGCGTAATCGGAAAATTGATTGCGGACGTGATTCGCGAACCCGAATCGGAAGAAGTTCAAACGCGTGTGAAACGCGAAGTTGCGGAACTCACGGCGAAGTTTCCGCTTTACACGCATCGCGCCGTCGGAAACAAAACTGATGCGATTTCGGCGAGTTGAAACGAGATTTTTAACGCAAAGACGCGGAGAGGCAAAGGCGCAAAGATGAATCAGAAAATGACTTTTATATTTGAAAATTTTTCCGCGCTCGGCGTTAAGTTTTTGCTTGTTTTCGGCGTGTTGGTTTTCTTGTCATTCAGCGTTTCGGCGCAAGGTGGTTCGGTTGAAAAAAACGATGTTTTAACGGTTCCGGCGGATTTTGTGAGCGACGGCTGCACCAAATTTCCGAACGGGAATTATCTCGATTGCTGCCGACAGCACGATCTCGAATATTATTACGGCGGAAGCTGGCGGCAGCGTTGGCGTGCCGACAAAAAATTATATCAATGCGTCGCGTCAAAGCCGAAATTTTATAACAAACTCGTTGCGCCGATAATGTGGCTCGGCGTTCGTGCTTTCGGCGTTCCGTGGCTTCCGACCGACGCGCGTTGGGGCTTCGGTGTGGCGAAAAAGAAAACGAAAAACGCGGACAAAAAGAAAGATTTGCCTGCGAAAGCCGCGAATTAAAAAGATTTCGGGTTAATGGTTAATTGTGAATTGTTAATTGAAAGAAAGCGATTAACGATTTACGATTAACCATTAACTTTTTGTATTTTTATGAGTAATTTATCAGACATCGGTTTTCCGGTGCGGAGCGAGCAAGACGTGAACGATATGATTATGCAGGTTGTCAATCACGTTTCCGAAGTTCGCTGTCCGAACGGATTTTATTTGAAATTTTCCGACGTTTCGGGCGCGGAAATTTATTTACAGGGAAATTTTGACCAAGAACTAATCGGTTTTAATCCGCATTTCTCGGGAACGAGCCGCCGCAAAGTTTTATTGACGACGGCGATCGACCGCGATTCTTCCGAACTCGACGGCGGTTTTCACGCTTGGGCAAATCCGCAGGACGAAACGGCGGATTCGGGCGATTATCCGTTCGTTTTCAACGTGCCTGATTTTCGCGCCGTTCACATTCACGAATTTCCGAAAACGATCGAACTTCAACTGACGGCTTTTGCTTCAAACGATTTTCAGATTTTTGCGAGTGAAGGCGAATTTTACGCAAATCAGACGGACGAATTGAAATTCGCTTCAAAATCCTTTATTCCGAGCGGACTTTTTTCGGGCAATGAAAATCAGGAAACTGACTTGAGTTTGATTCATCCGATCGGTATTTTTGCGGGCGAGATTAAAAGCTTTGAACTTAAAACAAATTCGCTGACGAATAATGATTTTTATCATTTTCTGGTCGAAACGCTCGGCGGCGAAGTCGATGTTGTCGCTGATCTCGGTTTGATACAAAAAACGCCTGCGATCGGCGGAATTTTGAAGGGACAATTTTGGCTTTCGGGAAAAATTTTATAATTTTACGGCAAAAATATTTATAAAACACTGTCCAATCAGCTATGGAATCGTGTTATAAATCATTACCGAAAAATGTAGTTCAGGAAACAAATAAATCCTGTTGGGCAGCAGTGTTGGAATCTTGGCTCGGAATCTTGCCGGGAAGAAGTTGGCGACCGAAACAGTCGGAATTGATGGATATGTATCCCGATCTGACATTTTCGGACGGAAGTATCAAACCGAAAGAATTTGTCGCGCAGATCGCGCCGCAAACCGGAATGTCTTGTTCGTGGATCGATGCTTCGACGCTGACGGCTTCGTATCTTGCCGATAAACTTCAAACGGAAGGACATTTAATTATCGGTTATCTCGACAGCTCGCGCAGTGTGCGCGGAGGTCACGTCGTTGTTTGTTACGGTGTCGGCAGACCTGACGGGAAAAACCAAAAAGTTGCGGTGATGGACCCGTCGAAAGATGCGGGATTCAAGAATCGTGATCTGAGTTATTTCAAACCTTTGCCGAGCGAAAACAGTAAAATTTTGATCGGTTCGCCGAAAAAAGGTTTGGACAGCAAATATTTCTAAAATTGATTTTCAATGTAAATAAAAAGGCTGAGTTTTTAATGCTCAGCCTTTTCTTTTTAATCTTCGTCTTCGATCTGTTCGAGGATTTTTCGCGCTTCTTCGGATTCATATTCGAAGGCTTGCTGTTCGATCGCGGCAAGCGCGATGTCGGCGTAGAGCAGATCGTCCAAAACGGGCAAAAGCGAAGTCGTCGGCAGCAAGGAAAGCGTTTCGTAAGCGACGGCGCGGATTTGCGGTTTGTCGGTTTGCCTGATTATTTCGGCAATTTCTCCGGCGGAAAATCTATCGTGCAGAGCATTTGCAATTCGATCGAAGCTTGCGTAATCATTTCTTTTCAAAATGCGTTCGGCAAGCTGTATAAAAACTTCGGCTGATTCGGTTTGCGCTTCGAGCACACGGATAACCGTTTCCGTCATTCTTTCGAGTTCGGAAAGTTTTTCTTCGTCATTATTGATTCGGGCTTCTTTCGTTTGTTCGTCTAAAGCGGTTAGAAGACGGCTGAGTTCCCAATCTGACTGTGTATCGTAAGAAAATTTCTGTGTTGGCGCGGTCGGCACAGGTGCACTTCCGCTTTGAAGCGCGCCGACAATCATTTGTTTTGTCATCGGGCGCAAACCTTGCCAAACACTCTCGACTCGCGCACCGAAATCTTTAATCGTCATTTTCAACATTTAAAGTTTGCGCTCAAGCCGTTTTCTTGTCAAGCATTCTTGCTTCGGTTGCGGTTAAAACTTCGTTAAGTTCGTCCGCGTCGGCGTTTTCGTCCAAAACTTCGACGAATGCGAAAGGCGGATCGCCGAGATTGCGAAGTTCCCACGCTTCGCCGTGCGGCGAAATGCGCGAAAACCAAGCCGCATCGAGTTTTGACGAAACGATCTCCGCGCCGCCGAAAAGGTTTTGCAGTTTTTCCGTCAATGAAACGCGCAGCGCATCGGAAAGCAAAACACGGCGTAGATTCCAGCCGTGTTTTTTGTATAAAGTTAAAATTGCTTCGATGTTTTCGGCTTTGATCATTTAGCTTTGTTACTCTGCGGCGCGACGGCGACGTTCGAGTTCGAGTTTGCCGGAAGTCCGTCCGTTTTCGCCGTTCGCGGTGCAGAAACGAAATTGCCGACTCCGTTAGTATTAACGACCATAACGCCGTTGCCGGAAGCGTTGGCGGCTTCCATTTCGAGCACGGCGCGACCTTTCGCGGGTTGTTTCCACGTATTTGCCCACAGATCGCCGACCGCCAATTTCCATTCGCCGTCTTCGCCGATAAAGGGAATATCTTCCCATTTCGATTCCTGCATATTGTAAACTTCGACCGCGCCGAAATTGTCCTTCACGCGTTCGTCGCGCGTCGGCGGCAAGGTCGGCGCAAGCGTCGTTGCCATCAAACCGTTTTTCAGCATCTGTTCCATCGTTTGATTCGTGCGTTTGGCGTTCGATTCGGCAAAAGCGATGGTCGATTTGCTCATCACGGCTTTGATCTTTTCGGTATCTTTCGATTTCACGGCATCGAAAAGTCTTTTATAAGCTTCGGTCGGCGTTCCTTTCACGGATGGCGAACTGCTCGAACCGCTACAGCCGAAGCTCAGGATCATCAAACCGAAAACCAAAAACGCAGGAATAAATTTCAGATTAATTGCAAATTTCATAATTTCGTTAAGTTTTATATTAGTTAATGTAGGTCAAAGTATAAATTAATTGACGAAAAAGTGAAAAGAACCACGGAAGATTGCCGGAAATCCATCGAAAAACGTCTAAACGCCATCACCGAACGATTCGCTTGCATCAGCGAAACATTCTATGACATCAGGCAAAAACTGCCTTGCATCAACGGATGATTCCCTTGCATCAGGGAATGTTTGCCTTGCGTCAACGAACGATTTTATGAGGCAAGGGAATGATTGCCTTGTATCAGGGAAACATTCCCTTGTCACAACGAAACATTCCATTGCATCAATCAACGATCGCCTTGCATCAGGCAAACATTGCCTTGCATCAGGGAAAGATCGCCTTGCGTCAATGAAGGTTTGCCTTGCTTCATAAAATCGTTCAATATTTCACTTTTGCGGCGGATAAGTTTATTATCATAGCGAAACAATTTCACCGATTCGCGTAAAAAAAATATGAAGTTTTGCCCAAACTGCCGGACGCAATACACGGATGACAGCTTGCAATTTTGCTTGCAGGACGGCACACCGCTGTCTGTTTTAAACAATGCGGGCGAGCCGCCGACGGTTGCTTTCGGCGAAACCGAAACCGTCATCGCGGCGCGTCAGGTCGAACCGATACGCTTTGATATTTCCGAACCGTCGCGTCAAACTTCACAACAAAACCGCGCGACAAATACGTCGAATTTTCAACCCGAACCGAAAAAATCGAACACGTTTCTGGTCGTTTTGGTCACGGCTTTTGTGATGCTTTTGGTCTTCAGTGTGATCGGTGCGGGCGCGTATTTCGTCTTTTTGAGAAAACCCGACGTTGCGAAAAACACCGCAAACACGGCAAATCAAAATGCGAACGTCAACGCAAAAGCGAATACCGACAAATCGCCGACACCGACCGCAACGCCCAGTGCAAACGCGAACGTCTCAAATTCTTGGACAACGCCCGAAAAGCCCGCGATTTCCGCTTCCGAAAAGGAAAAAATAAGAGCGGACGTTTCCGACCGCATCGACAATTGGAAATCCGACGGCGAAGCTGTTGACCTTGACAGTTATATGCAGAATTACGCGCCGACCGTCGATTATTACAACAAAAAAGGCTCGACTAACGCGCAAGTCCGCAGCGATAAACAAAAAGCCTTCGATATTTACGATTCGATCAGCGTCAAAATTACGAATTTAAGCGTCACGCCCGACGACACGGGCGACACCGCGACCGCCGTTTTCGATAAAGAATGGGAATTCAGCGGCGAAGAAAAATATTCGGCAGGGAAAGTAAAACAGGAAGTAAAACTGAAAAAGATCAACAACAAATGGCTGATCGCCTCCGAAAAAGATTTGAAGCTGTATTACAAGGAATAATTTTGAAATTGATTCCATAAAGTCTCCAACGGAGACAAATAATATAGCGTAGGGTAAAGCGAGCGCAGGCGAGCGTCACCCTACGTTTTTTGAAAGATACGTTCCGACGCTGAAAGTGTCGAACATTGCGTAAAAGAGTTGCTCACTTTCAGCGAGCGGTTTCTTTCGTTAATATTCGTAGGGTTTCATTCGCGTTCGCTCATTTTACCCTACGCTATTTTATTGGTCGCTTTCAGCGACACGTTAAGGAATTTAGAATTTAAAGCCGTCTTTTTAAGAAATCCGTTCGTTTTTCACTCTCACAACGGTTTTCGCTTGTAAGTTAATCTTAAAAACCTTAAATTATTTGTGAAGAAATGAAAGTTTGCCCCAAATGCAATTCGTCTTATTCCGATGAAACCTTGAATTTCTGTCTGTCCGACGGTTCGCCGTTGGTCGCGGACGGCACTTCGACGAGCGAATTTTCTCAAAGCTGGCACGATTCGGAAACGCTGCACGACAATCGTCTGCACGATTCCGAAAACACGCATTCGACCAATCCGAACGCGCCGCACAAAACCATCTTTTTAACGCAAGCCAAAACCGAAACATTTACACGCCCGACCGAAAGTTCGGGCAAAAAGTTTTATGCATTTATCGGCGGGATCATTGCGCTTTTGCTGATCGTCGGCGGAATTTGGTGGTTTTACTGGGACAAAAATCCGAAAACGGGCAATGTCGGCACGCCTGAAAACAATTCGGGTTCGCAAACGCCGCGCGTGATCGTTCAATTAACGCCTGAACAAGACGCGAAGGTTAAAAAAGAAGTTACCGATTTCATCGAAACGTGGCGCAAAACCAACGAAGACCGCGAGATCGACAAACATATCGAACTTTACGCAAACACGCTCGAGTATTTTTACAAAGAAAGCGGCATCAATCGCAACAAAGTTCGCGCTTCGCGCCAGCAAGCTTACGAAACTTTTCCGTCCTTGAGCCTGCAAGTCGATAAACTGAAAATTTCGCCCGAATCCGAAACGTCCGCCGTCGCCGTTTTCGACAAATCGTGGACGTTCAAAAACGACAAAAAAACGACGACCGGCAGAGTCCAGCAAGAACTCCGCGTTGCCAAACAAAACGGCAAATGGCAGATCGTCGGCGAAAAAGATTTGAACGTCTATTTTATCAACAACCTTTTGAACGAAACGGCAAACGAAAACGCCAACACGTCAAATACCAAGAAAGAATAATTTGAACGCGGATCAGGCGGATTCGGCAGATAATATGGATTGATTTATAAAAATTATCCGTTCAAATCCGCCCGATCCGCCCGATCCGCGTTCCAAAAAAACTATGAATGAGATTTCCGTTCGTTCCGCGAACAATGCAGATTGCGAAAATATTCAAACGCTCGTTTTCAGTATCTTGGAAGAATACGGCTTGAAACCCGATCTTGCAGGCACAGACCAAGACATTGCCGACGTTGAAAAGCATTACATCGAACGCGGCGGCGTTTTTGAATTGATCGAAAATTCCGCCGGCGAACTCGTCGGCACGGTCGGACTTTACCCGATGTCGGAAGAAACCGTCGAGCTTCGCAAAATGTATTTCACACCCGCAATGCGCGGCAAAGGCTTCGGCAAACAAACCTTGCGCCGAATGGTCGAAACCGCAAAAACTTTAGGTTTCAAAAAGATACATCTCGAAACTGCGAGCGTTTTGAAGGAAGCGATCGGACTCTACGAAAAGTTCGGTTTTACGCCGACCTGCGAAAAACACACGCCGCGCTGCGACCGCGCATATTTTATGGATATTGCCTGAAAAAAAGTCTTGAAATAAAAATAAAAAATGTTAGGATAATATCCACGGACGAAACGGAATATTTGAGAATATCAAGCGGATTTTTTAACGATCGGGTAAAATCTTTCGTTTCTGCAAAAAAAATCAATGTTTGAGGTTTGAAATTATTCTGCGACGCTTCTGGTATAGTGTCTAGCCATAGAGAAAAAGACGGCGATTTATGGGTTAATCGCCGTCTTTTTCTTTTGGTGCAGAAAATTTTTTAGAGTTCGCTGATACAAGCGAACTCTTTTTTATTGTAAAAGTTACGCCCGATATGATGCGAAATGCCGTCTGAAATTAGTTAAAAGAGATAAAAAAAACCTTGTAATTTCTCAAAAAACGGTGTTACGATGAAAATCCAAACCGACTATTTGTAGGGGAATCGACAATCAGGCTTTTTAAGAATCGTAGAAATTCGATTCGATAAAAAGCGTGTTGTTTGAAATTCGCTGTTAAATAGTCATCGTTTGTTCATTCCCTTGTTCGTTCAGCCGGTGATCTGAAAAGTTCACCGGTTTTTTTGTTCGGAAAGCAGATTGAAAGTTCGCAGGCTTTGAATTGACGTTTTCTCACTATGAATCGGTGTTCGTGCAAGTTGAACGAATGTTCGCAAGTCTTTATTTTGTAATTACTTTGTTAAATGTTGTTTTGGCAGGTGCAAACATTGTATTGTTTTATTACAATACTGGCTGTGCTTCTGTTATGAAAGCTTTAAGATTTATTGATAAAACGCTCGAGATGGATGATGTGCCGATTCCGGCGGCTGAAGGCGAGGCTTTGGTGCGTGTTCTGCAATCGGGAATTTGTAATACGGATGTCGAGATCGTGCGCGGCTATAATAATTTTTCGGGAACGATCGGACACGAATTTGTCGGCGTGGTCGAAGAAGCGGCGGACGCGCCCGAATTAGTCGGAAAACGCGTGGTCGGCGAGATAAATGCGGGCTGCGGCGAGTGTTCGCGTTGTCGAGAAGGCGATTCGCGGCATTGTCCGAACCGAACCGTGCTCGGCATCGACCGACGCGACGGTGCACACGCCGAATATTTGCGTTTACCTTCGCGGAATCTCTGCATTGTGCCTGAAAACGTCACGAACGATCAGGCGATCTTTACCGAACCGCTCGCGGCGGCTTACGGCATCATCGAACAAGTGACGCTTGACGACAATATGCGCGTTGCCGTGATCGGCGACGGCAAGCTCGGTCTGCTGTGCGCGTTGAGCCTTGCGCCGCAGAGCAAAAACATTTCCATCATCGGCAAACATAAAGAAAAATTAGCCGTTGCCGAAGCGCATAATGTGAAGGGAATTCTTTTAGAAGACGTGGACGAATCGTTGAACCGCGAATTCGACGTTGTGATCGAATCGAGCGGCAGCGAAGCGGGTTTTGCAACCGCTTTGAACCTGCTCAAACCGCGCGGAAAAATGGTGCTCAAATCGACTTTTCACGGCAATGCCTGCGTCGAAATGTGGCGCGTCGTGGTGGACGAAATTACCATCGTCGGTTCGCGCTGCGGACGTTTCGCGCCCGCGTTGGAACTACTTGCACAGGGAAATATCAAGGTCGAAACGATGATCTCCGCCGAATATCCGCTCGAAAAAGGCGTCGAAGCAATGCAGAAAGCGACGGAGAAAGGCGTGTTGAAGGTCGTGCTGAAGATGTGATTCTTTGTTTGAAAGGGTGAAAGGGTGAAAGAGTGAAGGGGTGAAGGGGAAATTTCTTTTCACCTTTTCACCCTTTCACCCTTTCACCTTTTCAATCACTACTTCGGAGAAACCCCATGCGCGCGATCATGGTCATGTTCGACTCACTCAACCGGCGGATGCTGCCACCTTACGGCTGCGATTGGGTTCACGCGCCC